>NZ_JABCQB010000013.1:0-111796 GCF_015244525.1 Gluconobacter sp. R75690
TCAGGCTCATAACCTGAAGGCCGCAGGTTCAAATCCTGCCCCCGCAACCATCCGAATAAGTCCTTGATCGGACACGGTAAACCCGCCCTTAGAGGCGGGTTTTTTTGTTGCTAAACACCAGGCGCCTATCAAATTCCCATCATTTCAATGCCCTGGCACCCGCAGGCTCAAAGCGGGGGTGCCCTACACCCGTAACCATCTGCTTTATTTGCGCAATCCCGTGCCATATGTAGGGGGGGCCAGTAAACCGGAAACAAAAGTTGTTGGACTCAAGGATGAATCCATTGCAGGGTATAGAGTATTTGCAGCAGTATTGCGGATGTGCAGAGTAATTTTTAGATCTTGATCTGATGAAGGGAGAAGAAATGACGCGCTATGTTCAATGCTTTTCCCTATCTGTAGCCCATTAATGAAGCATTTCACTGTGCCTGCAATTTTTGGTAAGACCAGATGGAGAGTTTCTTTATAGGGTCTGTTAAAATTAGATAGGTGCAGGGTATAAATGCCTGTGCCGGAAAAATACTCAAATCCCTGTTGTTCCCAGCCGCATTCAACGGCGATAGGCACCGGACGGCTTTCTGGATCGGGCTGAAAGAGCCATCCGTCTTTGAGCATCTTTGTGCAAGAAGTCGGGAGACAGGCTTTATCTTCCATTGGGAAACAGTGGGTTTCTGTTGTTGTGACAGATAATTCAAAAGTTGAAAGCTGGCGGGGCATCAGGGAGAGGGTGAATGTCGTATTGGCGGGGACACAAACCGGTGACATTGCTACCCCCGTATCGCATCGCCACTCTAGAAGAATTCGTTCCCGCGGTGCTGGGGCAAGTCTGGCGGTTCTTTCCTGATCTGAGTCATTAAAGATAGCTATGCGTAGCAGGGAGGGGGTCAATCTCTGTAATGTAATCCTTTGAGATTGGCCTTCGATTGACAGGAGGGGTGGAGGGAAGTTTTCTTTAATAAGACGAGTAATTTCCGAAGTTGTGATAACTGGTCCTTCGATCCACCGCGTTCTGTCATTTCGGGAGGTTGTTATGGCTTTGCCTGATCTGAGCAGGCGTCCGCCCGTATGGGAGAATTTTTCAAGGATCGAGAGAGTTTGAGGATCACGGACGACGGTGACGTCTGGCAGAATAAGCGTATCGAACTGCCCTGAAACCAGATGCAGCCAGCCGTTGCAGACGGTTTCCTCACTGATCTGCTTTTCGTCAATAACGGTATATCCGACGCCTGCGTCCATCAATGCTTCGGCCCAAAAGCCGAAATGAGCTGCGCAGTCTGGTGTACTGCTACTTTCCCTGAGATCCTCCAGGGGATAGAGCAGGGCGACGGATCTTATAGGCGTTCCTTCTTCCAGAAAAGCCGAGAGACGAGCAACTTCTTCCAGAACGTCCGGTGCGTCCTCCCACCAGGGCTGAAGGTTGAATCCAGGTGCAAAGTCAAAACGAGGATCGGACTGATGAGAGGGATTTGGATGAATCGCGTCTGGCAGGAAGAGGGCATGGAGCAGAACGCGGCGTGCGCCTTGAAGGATATGACGAATCATCTGGGCGCGTAGGCGAGAAAGTGAAAGGTCCCATTGTCCGTGCAGTGATGGTCGACCCACTTCCCGGCCGGTAGAATATTGTTCGACCGTGCAGCGTGTGCGGCCATGCGCACGGGCGAGGGAGTCTCCCAATATGGCGGAAAGCTGGGTACTGTAGTCAGCAGCATCCGTGACGGTCTGGGTTTTGAATGTATCGATATCAAAATAGTCTACACCCGGACTGACACGCGCATCAATACCGTCCAGCCCTCCAAGCAGATTCCAGCCACCGACATGGGGCAGGAGTTCATGGCCAGTAAGGCCAATGTCATGCGTGTCGCACCATCGTCTCAGTGTGCCGAAAAAGGCATGATGCATTTGCCGGGTGTAGGTTTCAAACAGATATGCGCGACGGGATGCTGCCTGTGGGGCCGTGCCATAAACTGCGTCTAAAAGGACGATACCGTTAATTCCAGCGTCAATCAGGCTGTCGTCCCAGAGGAGGGAATTGTGGATTGCGTCAGGTCCGGAGCCTGAATTCTGGCCGTTCCATGTGTAGAAACCGGCATAAGGATGGTCGAAGAAAAATGCTTCTGCTTTGGGAAAAGCCGCTCGCAGGGGCGCGTAGACACGGTTGGAAAAGCGTTCGGCTGTTTCCGGAAGAAGGTAATTGACCAGCCGAGATGTCAGGCATGTCGCTGCCACAAAGAGGGCAACAGGGGTTTCGTCTGGGAGATCCGGGGCAATGATCTGTACGGTGCAACCGCTGTCGCTTGTTTCAAGAAATCTGATCTGGGAAGGCTGAAGAAGTGTCCGGGAGGGTATGACGCCACCGGCTACGATCTGCCACAAGCCCCATCGGGCCTTGCCACCTTCATGTGTCCATCGTCTTCCGGCTGGCCCGAGGAAATCCAGAAACGTGGCGTCGATGCCTGAAATCTGAAGTATGGTCTGTTCGTTTTGGAGGATTCCGGTAGTCCAGAACAGGTGTCGTTCGCGGAGGTGATCTGCGCCCTGTACAGTGAGGCCCCCTCCATGTCCCGACATCCAGCCATATTCATCGTAGATCTCAATACTAAGCCCGTGTTCTTCTGCGAGATCCGAGACGAGACGGCAGAGGGCCAGATAGTTTGGAGAAAGATAGTCGGACAATGGCATGGCAAGTCGGGCCTGCACGAGAATGCAGCCCAGCCCAGCCCGTTTCATGTCCGCGATGGCCTCGCGGCACATCTGAGGCGTGGGCAGGTGATGCCAGAACCAGAAGGCCGCGGTCCGGAAACGGTTTTCGGGTTTCTGGAACCAGTCGGGCAATGCCGTGGTGCTCACGTCGTGAACCGCGGAGCGAGGTAAAGATCGAGCCGTTGCCCGCAACGAATACCGGACAGGTCTATGTCCGGGCTTTGTGGTGTGGGGAAGGGGCTGCCATCCACACGAATTTCCACGATCCGCGCGGCGTAGGTCGGGCCGGGTGTCAGGATGCCCTGCCGGCCTTCAGCAGCATGGATATGGCAACTTAGGAGGCCATCGCTGATCGTGAGCTCTGTCAGGCGGCCTGTTCCTGTCCAGGAGAGAATTTTTTCCTGTCCACGGCAAAGGGTCATACAAGCATTCGTGGTTGTCACGACGACTTGTCCAATAGGCGTGTGGATCGGGCCAAGTGTGACGTCCGCACCTGTGTTATGCAACTCCCAGCCTGCCCAGGGATTGATGTCCATAACGTCTGCAACGCCCAGCATCGGCAGCATTGCCCCCCAGGAATAGAATAGGTCAGTATCTGGTTGGTCATTGGCTTCGCCTGTTGTCGCAGAGTAATTTTCTGCTGCAATCCTGCGTCCGCGCCAGGACTGGTTGAACAAAGCCATGCTGCGTTCAGCAAGCAGGGCTGCTTCGGCTACAAAACCGTAGCGCCGCAGGCCATGCCATACAAAATAATTTACATTCGGCCAGATACGGCCGCGCCAGTAAACGTTATCTGCAAAGGCACGGTCATCCCGGCTGACATTCGGGATCATATATGGGCCGTCGAAGCGAACTGGATCAGAAAAGTGCTCGATCAGGGACTGGGCCTGTTCAGGCGTGGCGGCACCACAGATCAGCGGGAAGAAGCTTGTTGGACCAAGACTGCGGACGAACCCGCCGTGGCGTTGGCGATTGGCAAAAATGCTGCGTTCGTGATCCCACAGATGCTCCCGGATCTTGCTTCGGGTGTCGTCTGCCATCGCATCGAAAGTCTGTGCATCTTCAGTGTGTCCCAGTTCCCGCGCAATATGGGCTAGGTACTCCGCATCAAGCGCTAAGGAGCAGTTGAGACCGACATCAAGGAGTGACAGTGTGCGGGTTTTCGGATCGTAGACAGCTTCGTCATGGGTTGGGGAATTGTCCATGCCTGTTTCGTTGCGGGCTCCGAAGTGAGTACCTTTGTACAGGGCCTCTCCGACATCGGAAGTTCCGCAGGAGACAAGCCCCATGCCGTCGGGATCGCGTTCACGTCGCCACCACATGTGGTTGCGGGACAACGCCTCGTAATGACATTCGAGGAATGATCTTTCGCGCTGGCGCAGATAGATCATCCACGTCATGAATGCGCCGTTCGGAGCTTGTGTCCGGTCCACCCATGTGTCGTTTGATGTGGCAAGGCAGGCAAAATTGCCTTGAGGCGTTGCGCTTGCTGTCGCTACCGCCATGTTCTCTCGCGCAGTCTGTCCATCAATGAGGGCGGTCATCAATGCGGAGTAAGTCTGATCGTTGTACCAGACTGCGAATGTCCCCAGATTCCAGGTCCGGCTGAAAGTGGTATAAGGGCGACGATTGATGCCGTCATACAGGGTGTTCCAAGCCATGACATCACGAACGGCATCCAGGGCTCCAGCGTGACGTCCGGTCTGGGCTGGAAGCATTGGTTCTTTCTCAAAAGTGCGCTTAAGTGCTTCTCGTGCTTTCACGGTAGCCAAAGCTTCACTGTCCGCGACGGCTGCAGCGAAACGCCCTTTGCGCATCATTTCCAGATTGAACCGTAATGCGATGACGGGGGCGGATGTGCCCCTGCTGGCTGTATGGAAATAGCCGTTGTCGTCGAAATCTTTTGCTGCGGCTTCCAGCGTTTCATGAGCCGTGACCTGAACGGGGGCCATGTCGCCCATCAGGGCTACATACCGATAACCCAGTCGGATGACGGCCGCCTCCCCATTATAGGTCACAGTTGTACCGCACTCGGCAGACAGGCACAGTGTCAGCCAGTATCGCAATCCCCACTCCGCGAGGACTTTTCCGTCCCATGCCCCCCGCAGGCAGTAGGGGTCATCCTTCTCATAGCGGAATGCGATTTCCGTTCCGCCATGCCGGGTCTCGAACTCCACCAGCCTTCCGCCCATGTCATGACGGCCGAACAACAGGTCCTTGCCCGGCGGTAGAAGCGTCGCGCAGCGCTGGCTGGTGGAATAGAGCAGGGGCGTTACATGAACGCCCAGTGGCAGGAACGTCATCGCTGCCGGGCGGTCGGACCAGGTGTTCCATGCTCGGGCCGGGGGCACGGTGCTCTCAACAATCATGATGGTTCCAGTTCGCTGCGATGTTCGGGTTTTCTTGCGCCACTGCGTCTGTTGGCGTCATCAAGGATCTGTGTCAGCTGGGTTTCGTCCAGCTCCAGATCGAACGACCAGCAAAGCGTGTCATAAATGCCGAGGAAGGAACGGCGGCAGGGGGCAAGCCGCGTTTCGGTCTCGGAGATGCTCTGGCCCGTCACATCTGCAAGCCATGTGACCAGATCATCCTGCAAACCCGCAACCTCCAGCGCCTGTCCGGGCGGAGTGTGCAGGTTGAGCCATCGTGCTGGAGTAGCGTCTCCCGCGACATGCAGTTCCGTGACAAGGCGGATATCGCGGGAGGATGCCCCGATTTCGATGCTGACCGTTCCGGTGAGAACGGTCCAGTCCTCACGCACGGTGTCGAAATAGGCGAGATCGCGGCGGTCCAGCGTCATGTCCACGACGCGGCTTTCGCCCGGTTCCAGATGAACCGTCGCAAACCCTTTCAAGGCCCGGAGTGGATGATGGGGGAGTGCGCGGTTGGGAGCGGTCGGACTGCGCCCAAGGTAAAGCTGGCAGACTTCCCAACCGGCCCGGGTGCCGGTGTTGGATAGTGTGAACTGGATAGCAACACCATCTGCTCCGATTGTCAGCTCCAAGGCGTCATAGGTGAAGGACGTGTAGGACAGCCCGTGGCCGAACGGGAAAAGAGGCTGTATGCGGCGGATGTCGAAAAACCGGTATCCGACGAAAATGCCTTCCCGGTACAGATGCGTCCCCTGTTCACCGGGATATCCCAGAAAGGCCGGGCAGTCTTCTGGTCGCACAGGCCATGTGACGGACGTCTTGCCGGAAGGGTTGGCATGCCCGAACAGGATATCGGCGACGGCCTGCCCAAACCCCGCTCCCGCATAACCTGCCGAAAGAATGGCCTGCACGTTATCGGCCCAAGGGAGCACGACAGCGTCAGGATGTGTCAGAACCACCACGACCCGATTGTGGATCTTCGTCAGCTCGGTGATCAGATGATCATGCGCCGGACAGAGATTCAGATCGGGCCGGTCGGCATTTTCGCCACTGAAGCAGGGCGGGGTTGAGGCAAAGACGATAACGGTTTCGGCTATGCATGCTGCGGCAAGGGCAGTGGCCAGACGTTCCGCGTCATGGTCGCCATCCGCGCCCCAGCCCGGTTCCCAGTGGATGGATACGCTTTCCGGGGCAGTCGCTTTCAGGCACTTCAGCGGAATATCGCATTGGATGGGCCGCACAGCGGCGCTGCCCGCACCCTGGATTTCGGGTGAGACCGCGCCTGTGCCAATGACCAGCAGGCGTTCGCCGGGCTCAGGGGTGAGGGGCAGGACGTCGTTCCGGTTGCTCAGCAGAACGCAAGCGCGGGAGGCGGCCTTGCGGGCGAGGTCGTGATGGGCCGCGAAATCCGGGCGTGTGACGGGCAGTCTGCGCTGGGCATCCACGATCCGCAGGGTAAGGGCCGCGATATGGGTGCAGGCTTCGTCCAGCGCAGTTTCGGGCATACTCCCGTTCAGGACTGCGTTTTCAAGCTGTCGTCTGCGGGCGGCATTGAACGGCATGTCCAGATCGTTTCCGGCTTTTATGGCGGCGGGAAGATCCTGAATTCCGTGCCAGTCGGACATGATCGCGCCGTCATACTGCCACCGATCCCGCAGGATATGGCGCAGAAGCCAGGGGTTCTGGGATGTCTGGATTCCGTTGAGCCGGTTGTAGGATGTCATGACCGTCCACGGACTGCTTCTGGCAATCGCACGCTCGAATCCCAGAAGATACAGTTCGTGCAGCGCGCGGGGCTCGACGACGGAATCCATGCTGATGCGCTCAACTTCGGAATTGTTGCACGCAAAATGCTTGAGTGATGCCCCCACGCCCCTGTTCTGAAGACCGCGGATGACGCCCGCTGCCATTTCTCCCGTCAGGATCGGATCTTCGCTGAAATACTCAAATCCTCGACCTGCCAGCGGTGAGCGCCGCAGGTTGATCCCCGGCCCGAGCAGGATCTGGGCGCCCGCAGCGCGGCATTCGATTGCCAATGCTGTTCCGACTTCATGGGCCAGCGCGACGTCCCAGCTGTTGGCCAGAACCGAGAGCGCTGGAAAGCATGTTGCCGGCACGCTTTTGCCGAGCAGGACATTGCTGTCCCGGTTTTCCGGATCGTCCGTTGTATCAACGGCATCAAGGAACGCCCCGAGATCGGCATTCTGCGTATCTGTAGAGATCTGGTCCGGCACGACGCGCAGACCGTTGGACCCATCGACCATCAATAGGGAGGGCAGCCCCAGACGGGGCACGCCTGTCGTGCGCCACAGGCCGTTGCCACAGACGAGGTCGAGTTTTTCCGAAATCGTCATCTGCGCGACGATCGTGGCGGCCTCCCTGTCGAATGGGTGCGTCATGTCAGATGCTCTGTGGCTCAACTGGGGTCTCCGGCTGGAGGATGCGCGTCATCTCGGCCTCGGAAGGGTAAAGCAGGATAATCAGGACAGAGAGGAGGGCGACACAGGCAGGCACGCCCAGAAAACCGAACGTGATGAAGGCGCGGGCAGTGTGGGTCTGGGTGGCGGCATGGGGAACATAGCCGCCCCAGCCCAAAATCGCCGCGGAAAGTGAGCCGCCGATGGCCCAGGCGACCTTTCCCGCAAAGCTGTTCACGGAATAGGCCATTCCGGATGCCGTCACACCAGTAACAGCCGTGCCGTAATCAATGGAATCCGCGACCATTGCGTAGAAAACCGGTAGCGTCATGCCCTGGAAAAAGCAGATCAGTCCGAAGACCGCGACAAGATAAGCGGCACTGTTCGGGCCATATGCAAAGAGCGCCAGCCCCATGGCAGACAGGATGTAGGGCAGAACAATCGTCAGCTTCTGTCCGACATGTCGGGCAAGCCAGGGCGAGCAGGTTACCCCCAGAACCTTGCTGGCCCCCATCATCGAAATGAGCATCCCTCCGAAATACTGCGGGCGATGTAGGACTTCCGTCGCATAGTAGATCGACAGGCCGTAGAATGCCGTCAGGTTAATATAGAACAGGCTCAGCACGATCGTGACGATCACCCATGCCCGGTTGTGGAACAGGGAGCCGAGCAGAACCCGGACGGGACTGTTATTCGCTTCCAGTTCGTAGCGCTCACGGCAGGTGAAGAAGGGAATGAGCGCCAGCCCTCCACCTGTCGCTCCCGCAACGGCCATCGCCAGCGGATATCCCAGCTTCTCGTTGCCCCCGCCAAACAGGTGCACCATGGGCAGGATGGACGATCCGACCAGAAATGTCGCAAGCGTTGCGCCCATCATGCGGAAGGTCGACAGGGAGAGACGGTCTTCCCGGTTGCGGGTCATGACGTTGGGCAACAGCCCGTAAGGTACGATGACGAGCGAGAAAAGAACCCCCATCACGAGATAGGTAGCATAGGCCCAGGCAAGGCGGCCGCCTGCCCCAAGCGGCAGGGGCAGGAAGCAGCAGAATGTCAGGAAGCCGAGTGGCAGGGAAAACCATTTCAGGTAGGGCCGGACGCACCCCCCGAACAGGATGCGATGGTCGATCAGATATCCGATGACCGGGTCCACCACGCTGTCGACCACACGTGCCAGAAGCATCAGCAGGGCAACGGAAGACGCGGAAATACCGTAAACATTGGTGTAGTAATAGATGAGATAGGCCCCGGTAATTCCGAACAGGGCATTCCCTGCCAGATCGCCGAAGCCGAAGCTCATCCGTTCCCACAGGGCAGGGCGCTGGTTGTTCGTCGTACCGTTCATGCAGCCATCCGGTTGGGGTCGTGGCTGCCTTTCCATCAAGCCGGAAAGGCAGTCCTGGGGAATGTCTGGTGTGGACAGGGGAGAGTCAGAAGTCTGCCTTTACTCCACCGAAGAACTGGCGGGGTGCGCCCACGACCAGCGACTGGTAATCGCCCGAAAGCGGATTGCCACCGTCATCGCCGGTCATGATCAGGTAGCGCGACCCTGTCAGGTTGGTGACGTTAAACGATGCCGTCAGATTTTCCAGACGTCCGATGCGGCCGAAATTGTAGCGCGCTCCGAAATTGACCAGCCAGTAGGACGGAAGGGACGTGTCGTTCGTGTAGCTGAACGGACGGCTGCTGGTGTAGAGGGCGTCGATGTTGAAGCTGGCCTTCTTGTAGGTGTATTCCGCCGTCGCCTTGTACATCAGGTCCGGGTAGTTCACGACATGCTTGCCCTTGGTGGCATAGGTCGTGCCCTGCTGGGTGATGTTGTTGTCGTATGTCGAGTGGTTGTAGCTGATTGAGTTGAAGATCGAGAGGCCCCGCAGGGGACGCAGGGTCAGGCCTGCATCCACGCCGTTCATTGTGACGCCGCCGAGGTTCAGCACTGTTGTCTGCGGGTTGGTCTGGCTGCCCTGGACCAGTGCACCCAGACGGTTCGAGAAATTCACGCGGTAGGCGCTGACAGAAAAATCCACGCGACGCTGCGTGAAGCGGTAGCCGACCGAGTAGGCCCAGCTGGTCTCGGGTTTGACGGAGCTGCGTGACAGGTCGAAGGCGTCCTGCGAGACGGCAAACGGCGATGCCGAAAGGTGATAGCCGCTTTCCGGATAGGCGCGCATGTTCTTGGCGATATCGAAATACAGCTCATGATGCGTCAGGAAGTGCCAGTCCCCACTGAAATGCGGCAGGAACGCCCCGAATGTCGTCAGGCCCACGCCGCCGGCAAGGGCATTGGTACCGGTATAGGGTTCGTAATTTCCGGTCTGCCCGACATGGGTCGTGCTCAGCATGGACTTGAAACCGGCATGGAGCGACAGGTTTTTGACCGGGCGCCAGGTGTCCTCAATATAGGTCTGCATTGTGTTGGTATTGTAGGTCTGGCCCCAGAGCTTCGCGAAAGGATCGGACCATTTGCGGAAAGGGTTGGGCGTCAGCGTCTGTCCGTCCGCAAGAAGCGGGTCGTTATAGGCGAACATGTTCGAGACGTATTTGTTGTTCTCGTACCAGATGCCGCCATGAATTTCGTGTTTGCCGATATCATACGTCATGCTCGATGTGAGGCCGAAGCGCTGGATATCGGGCTGCTTGACGATTTCGGAGAGGGGAGCGCCGTTCGCCGACGCCATCCACGGGTCGGACCACTGGGTATTGGCTTTCTGATTGTGGCCGTACACGACAGAATCCCAGCGAAGGTGATCCGCCAGCTTGAGATGAAAGTTCAGTCCACCCAGCAGATCACGTGAGGCCGTTGTCCCGGCGTAGTAGGACACATCCTTCGGGTCACTGGTCGTATCTTCGCCGTGCGAGTAGATCCCCTGCGCGGCATTATAGGCTAGCCGGTAATTCGGATAATAGTTGGAGATGCCGTAGCCCAGCTTCTGGACCGTCTCAAGTGTTTCGGACTGGTAGTTGAACTGCTGGACGTCCGCCCAGTCAAACAGGAGCGAGACGCTGCTTTCATTATGGATCGGCTGCACCAGTTTCAGGTTGGCCTGCTGGAAGAACTGGGTGCCGTATCCTTTCCACAGTTTTGTGTCATTGCGCATGTAGGACACGTAGAACTTGGTCCCGGTGGGGTTCAGCTTGCCGCTGTCAATGCGGATGAAAGCATGCGTGGTGGCGTTGCTGCCACCCGTTGCGGCAAGGGTGCCGCCGAACTTGTCCTTGGGATCGGACGACGAAATCATGATCGCGCCGCCGAGCACGTTGGTGCTGGGCATATCCACGGCGCCAGCGCCCTGGGACATCTCCATATGGCCGACGTTTTCGGACGACAGTGCTGCGACGGCATTCAGGCCGTTATAGTTACGGTAGACGGACTCACCGAGTGGAATGCCGTCCAGTGAAAAGCCGATCTGGTTCTGCGAAAACCCGTGGATATAGAGTTTGACGCCGCCTGTATCGACGCCCTGCGCATCGTCCGACTGAAACAGCACGCCCGGCACGTTCTGCAGTGCCTTCATGACGGAGGTTCCGGCAACGGCGTTCGTAAAGACGTGTTGGGAGATAACAGTCTGCGCACCATGCGAAACGCGTTGCCCCTGGACCTGCATGAGTTCGGGCTGCATAGGGCGGGTTGGGGCATGCCGTGCGGCAGGGGCTCCTGACTTGGGGACCGTGTAAAGCGGATGCGCTTTCCCCTTGCGGACATGCTGTAGTTTTTCTGCCGCCCATCCGTATGAGGGAATGACGGCCAGCACTGTGGAAAGCAGAGCCATGTGGCGTAACGCGAGCTTGTTCTGAGTGACGATACGCATTGAGATCAATCCTTGCCCTCACACGGGTCTGACGGGGTGGCAATCTGGACAACCGGGGAACGCTACGTTGCGATTTTATAACGTGTAAACGACAATATGAATGACAATTCGATTCTGCAACAAAAAATCCATTAGCAAAAAAACATTGTATTGCTGCCATTGTTTGCTGTTTCTGCCCGCTATGTGTCTCTGACAGGCATAAGTCTTTCCGTGGTGTGTACGTCATTAATCATGGCTGCATGTCATGCTGAATTTCGTGTGGCTGGGGATGGCCGGTCGGGATATCCGGGATGCGGCATGGGGTGTTGTCCTTATTCTCGTGGGAGGGAAGTACGACCGGGAAATTTGAATATACAATCCTCCCGGAGCCTGTAAGAATCCTGGATGGTTTTAATGGAGAAAAATCCGATGTCGCATGATGCAGATTACGAACTTTGCAATCAGATCGGATATCTTCTCCGGCGTGCCTATCAGCAGCACACAATCATCTTCCAGCGTGAAATTCCCGATGATCGGCTGACCTCCGCTCAGTTTGCGACCATGGTGACGGTTCATCGCCTGAAAGAGGCGCCCCTCGTACAGATCAGCGCGGCAACCGGCATCGACCACGCAACTCTGCGTGATATCGTCATGCGTCTGCGCAAGAGAGGGCTGTTGAGCATCGTCCAGGATCGCAATGATCGCAGGCAGCGTATCGTCTCCCTGACAGCAGAAGGGCTTGCTCTTGTGGAGAGCACCATTCCGAGTGCCGCTGATGTAACCGCACGAACACTGGCGCCTCTTGATGAGTGCGAGAGGATCGCGGCGCTGCATATCCTCAGAAAACTGGCATTTTTCGAAGACTGAAAACCACAGGATATATCCCTCACAGGAAACGAAACGGAATCGTCATAATTCGCTTGACGTTCCAAGAAGGACTGTGAATTATCCATATATAGTGTGTACGCCATTATTGTTGAGCTCTCTTGCTCCGCGATGGCCAGCAGCAGAAGGGCAATCAGATGTCGGGTGGTGTTCGGGTCGGTATTGTGGGGGCTGGTCTTGGCGGCGTTGCAGCAGCAGGACTTTTGCAGCGTCAGGGCTTTGACGTAACGCTTTATGATCAGGCGCCCGGTTTTTCCCGACTGGGGGCAGGCATCCAGTTTGGCCCTAATGTCCTGAAAATCCTTGCTCATCTTGATGGTCTGGACAGAAAACTTGCGGAGATTTCCTGTCTTCCGGACTATTGGGTCAGTCGGAACGGAACGGATGGTGCGGTACTCGCAAAAATCCCGCTGAATGCGGAGCGTGAGCGTTATGGCGCACCTTACATCACCATTCATCGCGGTGATCTGCATCAGGCGATGCTGGACTGCATTGAGCCCGACCGTATCAAATGGGGGCACAAACTCGTCGACTTCACGGATAACGGGAAGAGCGTTTCGCTGGAATTCGAGAACGGTTTGACGGATACCGTGGACATTCTGGTTGCGGCGGACGGGATAAATTCGCGTGTACGTGAGAAAATCTTCGGTCTGGAAGAAGCTCTCTATACCGGCTGGATTGCACACCGGGCGATTATCCCCGGTGCGGCCGCAAAGGCTCTGGGCGCGGATGTCAATGCCAAGTGGTGGACTGCGGACCGCCATATCGTCTGCTATTACCTCGATCGCAAGGAAGAGGAATTCTATCTTGTGACGGGAGAGCCGGCGGAATGGACCAGTCGCGCCGGTCAGCTTCCTTCCACGCGTGAAGAGTTCAAGGCGGCGTTCGCGGATTACCATCCGATGGTTCAGGGCTATATCGATGCGGCGGAAACCGTGACGAAATGGCCGCTCAAGACGCGTGAGCCGCTTCCGAAATGGCATGAGGGCCGCGTGGTGCTTCTGGGCGATTCCTGCCATCCGATGAAGCCCCACATGGCGCAGGGTGCAGCCATGGCCGTCGAGGATGCAGCGGTTCTGACGCGTTGCCTGAGCGAGCTTGGCGTTGCCGATCTGGAAGCGACGTTCGAGGCTTATTACCGTGCCCGCAAAGAGCGTGCGACCAAGGTCCAGACGATCTCCAACGCCAACACCTGGCTGCGTCAGCCGGAGGATCCGTACTGGTGCTACGGCGACAATGTCTATGACCTGAAGCTGACGTCCTGACGTGAAGGAGAGGGACGCTATGACGGACAGCGTCTTTCTGATGGTGAACGGGGAACGGCGCAAGGTTCACGCTGTCCCCGGCACACCGCTTCTGACAGTGCTGCGCAATGATCTCGGTCTGAATGGTCCGAAATTCGGGTGCGGACTGGGAGAATGCGGAGCCTGTACCGTGCTGCTGGATGGCAAGGCCGCGCGGAGCTGTGTGGTCCGGGTCGAAACGGCCGCAGCGTGTGAGGCCGTCGTGACGCTGGAGGGGCTTTCTCCTGACGGGTCCGATCCGGTCCAACAGGCTTTCATCAAGGCACAGGCAGCGCAATGCGGGTATTGCCTTAACGGAATGGTCATGACGGTGAAGGCGTTTCTGGATGCCGTGCCCGATCCTGACGAAGCGGCGCTGAGAGAGGCGCTGCGATATAATCTGTGCCGCTGTGGCACCCATGTCGAAATCATGAAGGCGGCCTGCATTGCGGCGGGTCTTGTGAAGGGAGACCCTTGATGGCGCAGGCGTCGCTCCCCACTGGTTCTCTCAGCATTTTCCGTCCCGCTCAGCCACCGAAAGGACTGGCGGCACGGGGCGGGTTTATTCCCAAAGACGAAATTTTCCTGCGCATCACGGCTGATGATCAGGTCGTGGCGTTCTGCGGGCATGTGGATCTGGGAACGGGGATTGCGACGTCTCTGGCGCAGATCGTGGCGGAAGAGCTTGATGCACGTCCGGCACGGGTGCGGATGGTGCTGGGCCATACCGAAGATACGCCGGATCAGGGTGCGACGATTGCGAGCGAGACCATTCAGGTCACGGCCATTCCGCTGCGCCGGGCCGCAGCACAGGCGCGGCGTCTTCTCTTGGAACGTGCAGCGGAACTGACAGGCCGTGCGATCGGGACCATGACGCTGCGGGATGGCGAACTGGTCTGTGAACCGCCTTTGCCGAACCGGGTCTATCGCATCGGAGATCTGGTTGAGGGCGTGGAACTGCGGGTTCTGCTGGATGATGCGGCGGCGGTGAAAAGTACGTCCGAATATCGTCTGGTGGGGCGCGACATGCCGCGCGTGGATATTCCGGACAAGGTGACGGGCCGGGCAGTCTATGTGCATGACGTGCGTGTGGACGGGATGCTGCATGGGCGCGTCGTGCGGCCGCCTTATGAGGGGTACGACCACGGGCCGTATGTCGGGCGGGCGCTGCTTTCGGTCGACCGGGAGTCTGTGGCGCATCTGCCAGGTGTGATGGATGTGGTCGTGGTCGGCGATTTCGTGGGTGTTGTGGCCGAACGTGAAGAGCAGGCTGCGGCCGCCGCGCAGGCATTGCGAGTGGAGTGGGCGCCTGTTGCGTTGCCGGATCTGACCAATCCGGCCGAGGCTGTACATGACAATCCTTCGACGCCGCGGGTGGTGCTGGATCGTGGCACGCTTGAAGATGGCCTGGCCGGGGCAAAGACTGTTCTGGAGCGGGAATATTTTTGGCCGTACCAGATGCATGGTTCCATCGGTCCATCCTGTTCGGTTGCGGACTGGCAGAACGGGAAGCTGAAAGTGTGGTCCGGCACGCAGAACCCGCATATGCTGCGTGCGGATCTGGCGCTGCTGATGGGACTGTCCACGGCTGACATTCAGGTCATCCGGCACGAAGCGGCCGGGTGCTACGGGCGCAACTGCGCAGACGATGTGGGGGGCGATGCGGCTCTGCTGTCGCGTGCGGTGGGGCGTCCGGTGCGGGTGCAGCTTTCGCGTGAGCAGGAGCATGTCTGGGAGCCGAAGGGCGCGGCACAGTTCGTGCGGATCCGGGGCGGAATTGATGCGTCCGGGCAGCCCGTCGCGTATGATCTGGACACCAGCTATCCGTCCAATGTCTCGCCGCTGCTCGCGCTGGTTCTGACCGGTGTTGTTCCGGCGGAAGTTCCGGCCGTGGCGCAGATGGGGGACCGGACGTCTGTTCCGCCCTATGATTATCCTAACGCGCGGGTGACGGTTCAGGACATGCCCCCGATTGCGCGGGCGTCCTGGTTCCGGGGGGTCTCGGCACTTCCGAACAGCTTTGCGCATGACAGCTATATCGACGAGTTGGCGGCAGAGGCCGGGGCTGATCCGCTGGAATACCGTCTGGAGCATTTGCCGGACCAGCGGGCCTGCGAGCTTCTTAAGGCGACGGCGGATCGGGCTGGATGGACCTATCGGGCCGGCCCAGTCAAAGTTGATCCGCAGGAACGCGTGCTGAAGGGCCGCGGACTGGCCTATGCGCAGTATGTGCATGGGACGTTTCCCGGCACGGCGGCGGCGTGGTCGGCCTGGGTTGCGGATGTGGAGGTGGATCGTCAGTCCGGCGTGGTGAGTGTCACGCGGGCGGTGGTCGGGCAGGATGCGGGCATGATGGTGAACCCGGCCGGGGTGCGCCATCAGCTTCAGGGCAATGTCATCCAGTCCACGAGCCGCATCCTGCGCGAAGAGGTGCAGTTCGACGACAAGGGCGTGGAGAGCAGGGACTGGGGCGGATATCCGATCCTGACCTTCCCGGAGCTTCCGGCGATCGAGCCCGTGCTGATGGACCGTCAGGACCAGCCGCCTCTGGGGGCGGGGGAATCCGCGTCCGTGCCGAGTGCGGCGGCGATTGCCAATGCACTTTATGCCGCAACGGGCGTGCGTTTTCGGGATGTGCCGTTCACGCCGGAAAAGGTGAAGGCGCGGTTGGATGAGGCGCTGGGGCCGCTGCCTACGGAGGCAGTGCGGCCACTGGCGGCGCTAAGCATATCAGGGCCGGAAATGCGTCCGGCGATGGCACGGACCACGCTGGGCGCGAAGCTGCGTCGCGGGGCGTTAGCGGCGGCTTTTGCGACGGTGGGCGGTCTGATGGCGACGGTCATGCCATGGCGGTCGGCGATTGCGCCGGTTTCGCCGCCGGAAGCCGGTCTGTTTTCCGATGCCGCGATTGCGCGGGGCGAGAAGGTTGCGGCTGCGGGGGATTGTGCGGTCTGCCATACGGCGCCGGGTGGAGTGACGAATGCGGGGGCGTTCCCGCTGGAGACGCCGTTTGGGATCATCTATTCCACCAATCTCACGCCGGATGTGGAGACCGGGCTTGGGGCCTGGTCTTACGAAGCGTTCGAGCGGGCGATGCGTCATGGCATCAGCCGGGACGGGCGGCATCTTTATCCGGCGTTTCCCTACACAGCATTTGCGAAGACGAGCGATGCGGATCTGCGGGATCTGTATGCCTATCTGATGTCGCAGAAACCGGTGCGTAATGCGGTGCCGAAGACGGCGCTGAAGTTTCCGTACAACATGCGTTTTTCGATGGCCGGGTGGAATATGCTGTTCCATGACCCCGCGCCGTTCACGCCCGATCCTGCACAATCCGAACAGTGGAACCGCGGCGCCTATCTGGCGGAAGGGTTGGGGCACTGCTCGGCCTGTCATACGCCACGCAATGCGCTGGGGGCCGAGCGCTGGAAGAATGCGTATCTGGGCGGGGGCGAGGCTGAGGGATGGTCGGCCCCGGCGCTGAGCACGCTGTCGCAGTCTCCGCTGCCCTGGAGTGAGGACGATCTGTACGCCTATCTGCGGACGGGGTTCAGTCCAGCGCATGGTCCAGCGGGAGGGCCGATGGCGCCGGTTGTTCATTCCATGGCGTCCCTGCCTGATGCGGATGTGCGGGCGATTGCGCATTACATCGCGTCCTTTGATCGCAGGAACGCCATCGAAGGTGTGGCGTCGCGTCGGGATGCGGTTCTGGAGCAGGCGCGCGGGCTGCAGGCGCTGGACCGGGGCGAAGGCTCGCGGATCTATAACGGGAGTTGCGCAAGCTGCCATGAAGGCGAAGGCGCGCATCTGTTTGGCGCGCGTCCGCAGCTTGCGCTCAACAGCAATATCCAGGCGGACAGCCCGGATAATCTCGTTCATGTCATTCTCAGGGGTGTGTCGGAGCCGGCCTATGCGCAGGCGACCACCATGCCGGCATTCGGGGAGATCCTGTCTGACCGACAGATTGCGGAACTTGTTGCGTATCTGCGGCGGACAATGGCCCCCGGTCGTCCCGAGTGGACGGATCTGGAGGCTCATGTGGCCCGCATCCGTGCGCAGGGAGGGCATTGAGAATGGGTGAACGCTGGCTTCCGGTCTGGCGCCGGGCACAACGGACGGACATGATCGCGCCCGACGAGCATCCGGGCGTGGGGCAGACAATCCTCCTTGGCGGCCAGCATGTTCTTGCGATGACGGGATCGACCGTGGTGGGGCCGCTGCTGATGGGGTTTGACCCCAATGTGGCGATCCTGTGCTCGGGGCTGGGAACGATCCTGTTCTTCCTCATCACCGGCGGACGCATTCCGAGCTATCTGGGATCGAGCTTTTCCTTCATTGCACTCGTCGTGGCGCTGACCGGATATTCCGGACACGGTCCGAACCCCGATATTGCACTGGCCTGTGGCGGGATTTTCGTGGCAGGCGTGGTGTATGCGCTGATCGGGGTTCTGGTACGGATTACGGGATCGGGGTGGATCGAACGCCTCATGCCACCGTCCGTCACTGGCGCGATCGGAGCAGCGATCGGGCTTAATCTGGCCCCCGTGGCGTCGCGCGGGCTCGGGCATGGCGGGGCGGGCACGGCCTGCGGTCTCTTCGCGCTGCTGTGTACGGCTCTGCTGGCGGTTTATGGCGGGCCTTATCTGCGGCGACTGGCGATCCTGCTCTCCCTGATTGTCTCCACGCTTGTGTATGTTGTGGTGGCGAATGGGCTGCATCTGGCGCCGGCGATGGACTTCTCCGAAGTTCTGACCGCGCCGCTGATCGGGATGCCGCATCTGACGGCACCACGTTTTACCGGCCATGCGGCGATCCTTCTTGCCCCTGTTGCGCTGGTTCTGGTGGCGGAAAACCTTGGGCATCTCAAGGCAATCGGAGCGATGACGGGCCGGCCGCTGGATCATCTGACGGGGCGTGCGTTCCTTGGGGATGGGCTGGCGACGATGCTGGCGGCCAGTCTCGGCGGTACGGGCGTGACCACCTATGTCGAGAATATCGGCGTTATGGCGCTGTCGCGGGTCTATTCGACGCTGACTTTCGGGGTGGCCGGAATTTTCGCCATTCTGCTGGGTTTTTCGCCGTTCTTCGGGGCGTTGCTGCGGGCCATTCCGGAGCCTGTGCTCAGTGGCCTCTCGGTCGGGCTGTTTGGTCTGATCGCGGCGACGATGGTGCGCGTCTGGGTGGATAACCGCGTCGATTTCTCCCGCGCCTCAACGCTGTTTCCTGTTGGCGTGGCCCTCGTGGCCGGGGCGGGAGATCTCACTTTCACAATCGGCGGTGTGACGCTGGGCGGCATTGCGACCGCCACAATCGCCGCCATCGGCCTCAACCAGATCCTCAAGGCAGGATCGGAGTCCAAGGAGCCACCTTCATGCCCGTAAGTGATTTTGAACTGGTGCAGGCCTGGCGACAGGTGCTGACGCTGTGCCGTCTGGAAGCGGGGCAGACCGTGACGTTGCTGACGTCGCTGGGCAGCAATGAGCAGACCCTGCGCTGTGCGGTTCTGGCCGTGCGGGAAAAGGGAGCGATTGCAAACCGGCTGGATCTTCAGCCGACGAACGGTGCGCTGTCCTTCTCGCGCGATCCGCTGGCTTTTGTCGGAACGACGCCGCTGACGAACAACCGGGCGGCGGTCGAGATGCTCAAGGCCAGCGATCTGGTGCTGGATCTGATGACGCTGCTGTTCTCGGCCGAGCAGCATGAAATCCTCGCAGCGGGTGGCCGCATCCTGCTGGCGGTGGAGCCGCCCGAGGTTCTGGTGCGGATGACGCCGACGATGGAAGATCGCGAGCGCGTTCTGGCGGCCTCGAAAAAGCTTCAGGCGGCGAAGGTGATGCGGGTGACGTCGGCGGCCGGGACGGATGCGTCTTTCGCGCTGGGCGATTATCCGATGCTGGAAGAATATGGTTTCGTGGATGCGCCGGGACGATGGGACCACTGGCCGAGCGGCTTTCTGGCGACATGGTCCAATGAAGGCTCGGCGGAAGGAAAGATCGTTCTGGCGCCGGGAGACATTCTCCTGCCGCAGAAATCCTATGTGACGGCGCCCATCACCTGCCACCTTGAAAAAGGCTTCGTCCGGGCAATCGAGGGCGGTTACGAGGCCGACCATCTGCGGGACTACATGGAAAGTTTCAACGATCCGGAAGTCTATGCGGTGTCGCATATCGGCTGGGGAATGCAGGATCGGGCGCACTGGTCAGTCATGGGGTTTTATGACCGCGAGGCCAGCATCGGCATGGACCCGCGCGCCTGTTCGGGAAACTTCCTGTGGTCCACGGGGCCGAACAATGAAGCGGGCGGCACGCGCGATACGGCGTGCCATATCGATATTCCGATGCGGGGCTGCACGGTCGCGCTTGATGATGTGCCGGTCGTGAAAGACGGCAGGCTTGTGGAGAACGCATGATGAGCACGCAGGATAACCGCGACGAGGATCGCTACAAAAAACAGGGTTTCGGAAACGAAATGGGCATGACGGGGCGCATTGCGCTTCTGATTGTCGATTTCGTCAACGGGTTTGCCGATCCGGAAGCCTTTGGTGGCGGCAATATTCCCGCAGCGATCGAGCGGACGAAAACGCTGCTGGCAACGGCGCGGCGTCTGGGCTGGAAAGTGGCACATACGCGGATCGTGTTTGCGGATGATGGCGCGGATGCGAACATCTTTTCGCTGAAAGTGCCGACGATGCTGGGGCTGACGGAAAGTAACCCCGCGTCTGCCATCGTGGATGAACTGGCGCCGGAGTCCGGTGAATATGTGGTCCGCAAGACGGTGCCGTCGGCATTCGCGGGTACGCCTCTGGCCTCCTGGCTGGTGACGCACGGGGTGCAGACCGTTGTTGTCGCTGGATGTGTGACGTCCGGATGTGTGCGCGCGAGCGTGCTGGATGCGATGCAGTACGGATTCCGTCCGGTGATCGTCTCCGACTGCGTGGGCGACCGGGCCATCGGGCCGCATGAGGCCAATTTGTTCGATATGGCGCAGAAATGCGGGGACGTCATGGACCTCGACACCCTGCTGTCCCGCCTTCCCAACGCCTGATATCACGATTTTTCAGAAGGATCACGTCATGACCCAGACACGTCTGCTTTATGGTGCAAATGTTCATGCCAATGGCATCCGGCAGCATTATCTGCGCTACGGCGGCAAGGGTGCGCCACTGGTGCTGGTGCCCGGCATTACGAGCCCGGCCATCACCTGGGGGTTCGTCGCGGACCGTCTGGCCGAGACGCATGATGTCTATGTGCTGGATGTGCGCGGGCGTGGCCTGTCTTCGACGGGGCCGGATCTGGATTATGATCTCGATACCTATGCGGCGGATGTCCGCGGCTTCATTGACGCGCTGGGCCTGAAGGATGTGGTCCTGATGGGGCATTCCATGGGCGCACGCATTGCGATCCGTGCGGCGCGGCAGAATGATGCCGGGCTGGCACATCTGGCGCTGATCGATCCTCCCGTCAGTGGTCCCGGACGTCGGGCCTATCCTGCCAAACTGGACTGGTACACGGAATCAATCCGTCTGGCGCGCAGGGGCATGAGCGGGGCGGAGATGAAGCGGTTTTGCCCGACATGGACGGACGAGCAATGCACGTTGCGGGCGCAGTGGCTCCATACCTGTGATGAACTGGCGACCCGGATCACGTTCGAGAAGTTCCACACCGAAGATATCCATCAGGATCTGCCTCATCTCAAAACGCCTGCCATTCTTGTTATCGCAACGCGGGGTGGCGTGATCCAGAAGGAGGATGTTGAAGAAATCCTGCAGCTCAATCCTGCGATAGCTATCACATATGTTCCGGATGCGGGACATATGATTCCCTGGGACAATTTCGACGGTTTCTTCGAGGCGCTTCAGGGCCGCTACTGACTTTCAGGACCGAATTTCCGCCCCGCTACAGGACGTGCCTGTAAGCCAGATGAGGTAGACTGCATATGTGTAAACGACCCGGCTCCCTGCACCTCGCCTTCTCCGTGACGACGATGCTGTCGGCCGCCTTTTCTTCGTCCGCCATGGCGGCCACCAGGCATTCGTCCGTGGTGCACAGAGCAGCTCCCGCTGCACATAAAAACATGCCCCGTGCGGCAGTTCCGAAGCATCGGCATACCGGGCCATATGTAAGCAAAAGCGCGGAAAACATGGCGGTTGTGGCCCGTCATCCGCCGCGCGGGACAGTCGAGACGGTCAGCCAGAAAATGCTGGCGGAAGCACCGGCCGGTACCAACCCGATGAAGGTGATCTCACAGCTTCCGGGCATTGTGTTCCAGTCGGGCGATGCACAGGGGCTCGACACATGGAGTGCGCAGATCTTCATGCATGGCTTCCAGCAGCAGGAAATCGGCATGACGCTCGACGGGATGCCGCTCGGGGAGATGACGTACCGGAACTATAACGGTCTGAACCCGATCATGGCGATTTCGTCGGAGAACGTAGCGCGCATCGATGTGTCGCAGTCGGCCGGGGCGGAAAGCATGGCGGCGAGCAACAATCTGGGTGGCGGGCTGAGCTATGTCTCGATGACGCCGTCAGACAAAATGGGCGGCACGGCTTCGGCGGGTTTCGGCAGTTACAGCACCTACCATACGTTCCTGCGCTTCGAGAGCGGGAAGCTCAATTCCAGCGGCACGAAGTTCTATACGTCCTACATGCGCAACGACAGCGGGATGTGGAAGGGTTATGGCGAGCAGTTCATGCAGCAGGTGAACGCCAAGCTCGTGCAGCCGATCGGTCATGACAGCTCGATTTCAGCGTTCTTTGACTGGAGCGACCTGCACCAGAACACCTATCCGGATGTCTCGCCGCAGATCATCAACCGGGTGGGCTATGGTCTGTCGAGTTACGAGAATGGCAGCAATTCCGGCTATATCGCGGCTGTGAACGCGGCGAACGGGATCTATCCTGGGAAAGTCGGGACGCTCGATGATCCGGTGGACGCAGCGTATTACGATGGCAGCACGAATACGGTCGATACGTTTGGTGGCATCAAGGCCGATTTGCGCCTGACGGACCGTCTGACATGGAACACGACGGCCTACGGGCATGGCGAGCGCAACCAGACCTCCTGGGCGACTCCCTATTATCCGTCGCCCACGGGATCTCCGGTCAGTGAGCTGATGAAAGAGCCGGAAATCCGGCGTTTCGGCATCGTCTCGGCACTGCATTACGATATCGCGCACAATCATATCGGCGCGGGTGTCTGGTACGAGAACAACAGCTACATGTCGCCCATGAACGCCTATGCGCAGCCGGCGGTCGTGAATGGCGTGGTTCAGGGAAAGGTGCATGATCCGCTGACCCAGTGGCGCGATCCGTTCGCACAGATCTTTAACCAGAACTACAACACCAACACGTTCACGGCCTTCGTGCAGGACACGTACAACGTGCTGCCGAACCTGGCCCTGCATGTCGGCTTCAAGTCCCTGCTGAGCACGACGCGTGTTGGCGACGGCTATCTGAACCAGGACTATTATGGCGCTGGTGCGGCTGTTACGAGCGGGGAAAGCCTGACGGTAGCCAAGCCGTTCCTGCCGCATATCAGCGCGGACTGGCATTTCCTGAAGGATCACGAGCTGTATTTCGATATTTCGGAAAACGCCCGGACCTATGCGGAATCCGGCTACAAGTTGTCGAACTCGCCGTTTGCAGTGTCCCAGACGGCCTATGACGATACGAAATCCTCGATCCGTCCCGAGACGGCGTGGACTTATGCGATCGGCTATCGCTACACGGGCAAACTGGTCGCCGCGACGGTCTATGCCTATCGGACGAACTACAACAACCGTTTGCAGCAGATCACGGAAGGGCCGGTCGTCAACCCGATCTCGGCCGTCTCGAATGTGGGCGGCGTGACGATGAACGGTGTAGATGCGGGTCTGACACTGATGCCGTTCCGGGGTTTCGCGCTGACCAATTCCGTCAGCTACAACCACGGCGTCTATGACCAGAACCTTGTCAGCGGCTCCACGGTCTATGCGACGAAAGGCCAGCAGATCGTCAATTATCCACGCTTCATGTACAAGGGGCGCGTGTCTTACGAATGGCATGGCATGACGGCCTATGCCGATGGAAGCTACACGGGCACGCGCAATTACAGCTACACGGGAGACGTCAAAAGCCCCGGCTACTGGCTGACAAATGTGGGCGTGCAGTACAGCTTCGGAAACATGAAGCAGTACAACCGCTATCTGGGCGCCATCAAAAACCTGACGGTCGCGTTCAATGGCTCCAACCTGACGAACAGGCGCTATATTTCCACGATGGGGCAAAACGGCAATCCGGCGGATATCGCCTCGGGCGCGCTGACGGATCAGTCCATGCAGATCGGAGCACCTCGGATGTTCTTCGGCAGCGTACGGGCGGACTTCTAGGACAAAAAGCCCGTGGCGTAGGCCGCGGGCTTTTTTGCTGTCAGGCGGGTTCCTCAGGCGCGGACGGTGCTCAGTCCAGGCGTACGGAAGGCCGGACGAAGGTTTCGACCCAGTCGGAGTAAAAGGACATCAGCCCCCGATAATAGCCAAACAGCTCGATCTGGTGCTGGCGATAGAGCATGAGATGGGCCATCCGCGCCGAAAAACCGTGCGAGATGCCTCCCCCCCAGACCGTACCGCCCGGAAGAGCCGCCCAGCCATTGTATTTTCCCAGAGCCACGATCGCACCCTTGTTGTGGAAAATACAGCCCGGAACCTTCTGGCCATGCTCGATCCAGGCCGGCAGATGGCGCGCAAGATGCCGGGCCTGCTGGCGGGCGACCTGCGCCGTGGCGGGCAGGGGATCGTCCTGGATGAAGGAGCAGTCTCCCATGGCGAAAATCCGCTCGTCATCAATGGAGGACAGGTTCGGATTGACGAGGATCTGACCGGTCCTGTTGATCGTCAGCCCACCATAGGCAGTCGTGACCTCTGGGGCTCTGACGCCAGCCGCCCAGACGCGGAGCTTGGCCGAAACATAGGACCCGTCCTTGAGCGTGAAACCATGCTCATCGGCCCCCGCGACGCGCGCATTGGTGCGGACGGTAACGCCGATATGTTCGAGTTCCTGCTGTGCCGCAGCCGAGACGGATTCCGGAAAAGCGGGAAGAATGCGCGCGCCGGACTGCAGGAGCGTGACATGGAGCTTGGGCGGGGCCTTGCCAAAAGCATGCAGGTTGTACGGCCCTACGATTTCCAGTGCCTTGTGAAGCTCGGCGGCGAGTTGCACACCGGTCGCACCGCCGCCGACGATCGCGATGTCCAGTTCGGAATTGTTGGCGAAGGCGCGGAGCAGCTCCATCCGAAACTTCTCGTTGAACGCATTGGCGTCCACGAGATTGTCGATGGACATGCAGTGTTCCTTGACGCCGGGCGTGCCGAAATCATTGGCGGTACTGCCGATCGCGATGACGATCGTGTCGTATTTCATGCGCCGGCTTTCCAGAATGACGGTGCCGTCGGCTTCCAGAAGCGGGCTGAGAACGACCTCGCGGTTCTCGCGGTCAATGGAGGCAACCTCGCCGGGCCAGAACTCGAAATGGTGTCCGCTGGCCTGGGAGATGAAGTTCACCTTGTCGTTTTCGTTGCTGACCGTGCCGGAGGCAAAGCAGTGCAGCATCGGTTTCCAGACATGGGAAAAGCTCTTGTCGATCAGCGTGATGCGCGCCTTTCCGGATTTTCCCATCGACTTGCCGAGGCGGGTTGCAAGGGAAAGACCGGCAACACCGCCACCGACAATCAGAATTTCAGATCGAGACGCCATCGGTTTTCAGGCCTCCGTTCAGGGGGTGGGCAACAGAAAAAGACACGAGGGAAGAGACGTTTACCGCGCACGGCGGCAGTAAACGCTCTTATTAAACGGTAGAGTCCGCACAGACTGTTATGAGGATTCCGGATATGCCGAAAATCATATTCAGGTGACTGTAATAAAGACCGGCGAATTCTTTCCGGAATTCAGTAAAGAACTCAAATCAACGTGATGCGTCAGGGGCGGGATGCGCCGGGAAGGTGTCTCCCGGCACATCCCCGCTGTCCTCAGATCGGGGCGTCGATATCCACGATGTTGATGAGCTTGTGGTTCACGAACTCCTTGATCCCCAGCCCCACCAGCTCGCGGCCATAGCCGGAGCGGGCGATGCCGCCGAAGGGAAGATCGGCCTTCGGGATCAGGGGATGGTTGATGTAGACCATGCCCGTGCGGATCTTCGACGCCACCCGTGCACCGCGGCTCTTGTCCTTCGTGAAGACCGCACCACCCAGACCATAGGGGGAGTCATTGGCGATGCGGATGGCATCGGCTTCGTCCTTGGCGCGATAGAGCTGCGTGACCGGCCCGAAGAATTCCCAGTGACGGGCTTCATTATTCTCGTGCAGGTTGGTCATCAGCAGCGGCTGGAAAAAGGAACCCTTCGTGGGAACCGGGGCTCCAATGGCCTCAACCTTCGCGCCATGCTTCTTGGCTTCCTCGACCTGTTTGCGCAGATCATCCGCCGCACCCTGCGAACAGAGCGGAGCAAGCGAGGTGGACGGATCCATCGGATCACCGGCCTTCAGCTCGGAAACGCCCTTCCTGTAGATCTCCAGAAAGCGGTCATAGACCGCATCCGCCACGATGATGCGCTTGGCCGAAACGCAGACCTGACCGGCATTCCAGTGGCGGCCCATGACGGCCCATTTCGCAGCCTTTTCGACGTCCGCATCATCCAGCACGATGAAGGCATCGGCGCCGCCGAGTTCCATCGTGGCCTTCTTCAGCGCCTTGCCGGCCGTACCCGCGATGATGACGCCAGCCCCTTCGGAACCCGTCAGAGCCACGCCGCAGACGCGGGGATCGTTCAGGATCATTTCCGTATGGGGACGGGCAAGATAGAGGTTGCGGAACAGGCCCTTGGGCAGTCCGGCCTCGTTCATCAGGTCCTCGCAGATGGCGGCGCACTGCGGCAGGTTGGATGCGTGTTTGAGCAGCACAGCATTACCGGCCGAAAGCTGCGGCGCGATGATGCGGACGACCTGATAGAACGGGAAGTTCCAGGGCTCGATGGCCAGTACGATCCCGAGAGGTTCGTGAACCAGCGTCGCCTTGCCCTCGGCCGGATTGGCGACCGGAAGCGTCTCGGGCTTCAGCAGTTCTTCGGCATATTTGGCGTAATATTCAAAGATCTCGGCGGAGAGAATGATCTCCAGTTTCGACTCTGTGAACAGCTTGCCCATTTCCAGCGTGCCGAGGCGGGCGTATTTGTCGATGTCGCGGCGCAGGATGGCTGCGGCAGCGTTCATGATCTTTGCCCGTTCGGCAAAGGGGGTGTCGCGCCAGCTTTCGAAAGCCGCATGGGCTTCGGAGAGGGCCGCCTGGACTTCTTCATCCGTTGCGTTGGGGAAGGTCCTGAGGACTTCGCCAGTAAGGGGATTTGTCGTTGCGTAGGCCATTTTTACCTCGTTACCGATTGGGAGAAGGCGACAGGGCGCAGGGCGTCCGGGCGTGAGAGGCTCTGTTTCTGGATTTCGTGCTGAAAAAGGACAGTATACGCGGCACAGGATGGAATAATGGAGCGACGAAGATCATGTCGTGGGCAAAAAGACTCCACGGGATTATGGCCGATCTTCAACATCCATTTCGTCCTTTATCCGGATTGAAAACAGATAGACTGTCGAGAAACAGGTTGTTGTCAAAATATGGCACCGAGTGCCAGAAACGGGTATTATCCAAATCGCGGATGATGACCAGAGCGCGAGCATCACATGGGTGTGAGGTTCAGCGGCAGGACCGGGGCCCGGAAGTGGTGCAGGAAATGCAAGACCGCTGAAAATGCGCAGAAAATCCGATCGTCCAGCCATGCGGGATTTTCTCACCGCAGGAGAGGATCGGGTCGCGCCTTAAAGGGCGCGGGATAGGTTTTCAGAGTCGAAAAGGGGAGTCGCCGGTCTGCGGAGATGCAGGCGCGCGATCAGGCAGGGGTGACCCGGGACATGCGTCATGTCCCGGGGAGAGGCGTGATTTAAGAAGCAAAAACCTTGGAGATGGCGTCCTGCGCTTCCTGCTGGATCGCGCGCAGATGCTCCTCGCTGACGAAGCTCTCGGCATAGATCTTGTAGACATCTTCAGTGCCGGACGGACGGGCGGCGAACCAGCCGTTTTCGGTCACGACCTTCAGCCCGCCGATGGGCGCGTCGTTGCCTGGCGCACGGGTCAGCTTGCTGATGATCCTGTCGCCCGCCAGCGTCTCCAGCGGGAACTGCTCGGGCGTGAGCTTGCTCAGCTTGGCCTTCTGTTCCGGATTGGCGGCAGCGTCGATGCGCTCGTAATAGGGCGTGCCGAGACGGGCGATGATCTCGTGATAATGCACACTCGGGTTCTTGCCGGTCTTGGCCGTGATTTCAGCCGCCAGCAGACCCAGGATGAGGCCGTCCTTGTCCGTGGTCCAGACGGTGCCGTCACGACGCAGGAAGGTGGCACCGGCGCTTTCCTCACCGCCAAAACCCAGCGAACCGTCCATCAGGCCCGGGACGAACCATTTCAGCCCGACCGGCACTTCAACGAGCTTGCGGCCCATGTCTTTTGCCACGCGGTCAATCAGGCCACTGCTGACGAGCGTCTTGCCCACACCCAGTTCCGGGCTCCACTCCGGACGGTTCCGGAACAGGTAGGAAATCGCCACCGCAAGATAGTGGTTCGGGTTCATCAACCCGTCGGGTATGGCAACGATGCCGTGACGGTCCGCGTCGGTATCATTGGCGAAAGCAACGTCGAAGCGGTCGCCCATCTCGATCAGGCGCGCCATGGCATAAGGCGAAGAGCAGTCCATGCGGATCTGTCCGTCCCAGTCGGCGGTCATGAAGGAGAATGTCGGGTCAACCACGTCACTGACGACGGTGGCGTTCAGGCCGTAGCGATCAATGATGGGCTTCCAGTAAGCCACGGCAGCGCCGCCCAGCGGATCGATGCCGATCTTCACGCCGGCATCGCGGATCGCCTTCATGTCGATCACCGAGTCCAGATCGTTCACATAAGGCGTAATGAAATCATAGCCCTTGATGCAGGCTTCCTGCCGCGCCTGCTCGTAAGGCAGGCGTTTGACGTCCTTCAGATCGTTGGCAAGGAAGTCATTGGCCATGTCCTGAATGGCCTTGGTGATGGCCGTGTCAGCCGGTCCACCATTGGTCGGGTTGTATTTGAACCCGCCATCGGATGGCGGATTATGCGACGGCGTGATGACGACGCCATCGGCCAGACCCGTGGTGCGGCCCTTGTTGTAGGTCAGGATGGCATGGGAAATGACGGGGGTCGGCGTGTAGCCGCCGTTTTCGTCAATCCGGGCGTCGATCCCGTGGGCTGCAAAGACCTCGATGGCGGATTTCTGCGCCGGGCCGGACAGGGCGTGGCTGTCCATGCCGATGAAGAGCGGGCCGTCGATGCCTTCGGCCTTGCGATGGCGGCAGATGGCTTCGCAGATGGCGAGGATATGGTTTTCATTGAAGCTGGTATGGAACGAAGAGCCCCGGTGGCCGGAAGTGCCGAACGAAACGCGCTGCGTGGCAATCGAAGGGTCGGGCTTGCGGTCATAATAAGCCGCGATCAGGGCGGGAATATCGGTCAGTTGGTCGGGGGAAAGCGTTTTGCCGGCCAGGGGGCTGAGATGGGCCATTGCTTCAAAATCCTTGCATTCGCCGTTGGGCATTGCCGTCGGTTAACGGCCGTAACGCATGAACGCCCGGTCAGGGCGCGTCGTTCGGGCAGGAAAACTTGTATCCGGGTCGATGTCCAGAGAGGCGCGTCAGTTCTGTGAAGATTGCACCGCGACCAGCCCGGCTGGAACGGACGCCATGCAGGGTGCATGATAGCCCCGCGAAACAGCCAGAAGCGGAGACGGACTGATGCGACACTCCTGTGGGAATGTTTTTGGCGGACTGCGCAGTCTTGTGCCGGTCTGCTCCATCCCGCCCGCTCTGGACGCGTTTTTCCGAACCCTCAGAGACGTGATCCGATCCGAAGTTACCCCCCGCGCTGCGGAAAACGACCGTCTCGGACGCTATCCCCGCGCCTCCATTCAGGCGTTGAAAAACTGCGGCCTGATGAAAGCTCCCTTGCCCGTGGCACTCGGAGGCCTCGGCCTGTCGCAGGCGCTCTCGCAGGAGATTTTTCTGGAACTCGGCATGGCGGACCCATCCGTGGCGCAGATTTACAAGGTGCATGACGATGCGGTGCGGGAACTGCTGTCCGTGGCCACGCCGGAAATGTGCCGCCATCTGGCGGAGCGGATCTGTGCGGATCAGGCCATGATTGGCATGGCACTGGCGGAAAACGGAAAGCGGGCGGTCGATTTCGGGCATGTCGTCTCCCGGCCCGAAGGCGAAGGGCACCTCATCGACGGCCGCAAGATCTATGCGACAGGCGCCGTAGGCGCGGACCTGCTGCTGGTGTCGTCCTATGACGTGGTCGCGCAGACGATGCGTCTGGACCTGCTGCCCTCCGGAACACCGGGCGTAAGCTTCGGGGAAGACTGGAACCGGCTGGGGCAGCGGGCAACGGAGTCCGGCAGCGTCGTTCTGGACCGTGTCCAGACCAGACCGGAATGGTCGGTACTGACCGCACAGTCCGCGCCGCAGGTCCATGCGCCCCTGCGCTACCAGAACGGATTTTCGATGATCCTCGTGGGGATCGGACTGGCCGCGCTGGAGGCGGCGGCGGCCTTCGTGCGCGAACACAGCCGCCCCTGGGCGTCTGCCGGGGTAAATGAAGCGGCGGATGATCTTCTTGTCCGTCGCCTGTTCGGAGAGATCGGTGCGGAACTGGCCGCGGCCTGCGCAAGTGCGCGGACAGCAGCCGGACTGCTGGATGTTTTCGAGCGCGGTGCCTGCTCGCGGACGGATGTGGCCATCCCCGTCTACGCGTCGCGCTCCTCGGCATCCCGGGCCTCCCTGCGGGCAGGATCAGACCTCATGTCCGCCCTCGGCGCGCGCGTAACGGATGCGAGGTACGGGTTCGACCGCTACTGGCGCGATGCACGAACACTCTCGCTGCACGATCCCGTGGAATGGAAACACGAAGAAATCGGCCGCCACCTCCTGACCGGCTGGGACCCCGCGCCGGGGCTGTACCAGTAAGGGGGCTGTGCTGAATTCCGTCTTTTCAGCTTACGGGAACGGGAAGACCTTGGTCTGAGTTACGAGTTGGGCAGCGGGCGCGCGTTCGGCCAGTCTGCCCTGTCTCGTTTCAGGATGAGGTTTCTCGTAAACGGCCTTGCATGTAATGCCGATTATGCGGTTCTGTACTCTCGCGGCCACATCCAGTATCTGAAGTGCAGCAGGGCATCCCAGAAATCCTTTGGACCGGTTTTTTTTAAATATCTTCTGAACTGGATAATATTCCTAATCGACAGCATCCGTCTCAGACGAAAGATCTGATAGCGAAGAGGGCGTGGTCGTTTCTGAGTTTCGGGCACTCCTGGATCAGTACAGCAGGAAGGGGTGGCGCTGCCGATTGAACTCTGCTTCGTCTGCTTTCCAGGTCTCCAGAATATTGGGAACTGGCATGCCCTGTGAAAGCTGTCGGCGGAGAGCGCTGCTGCCAGCCAGGATGTCGAAGGTGGAACCGGATTTTCTCCATATCGGGTTATCCGATATTTTCAGCACAGTCTGAAGCATCGTCACGCCCGTCAGCAGGGGATCGAAGGATTTCCGGTCGGTGATGGCAAGCTGGAGCCCGTGGCATAGCTGCTCTTTTGCGACTTCAAACCCGGGAGTGAACCAGTCTTCCCTGAAGAGGCAACCCGGCAGGCCTGCGTTGCTCAATTCTTCTACCCAGCGGGTTGCGTCGAGATCGGGCGCGCCGAGTGTCAGGAAGGGCGAGGCCGTGCCGCGGCCGACTGACAGGGTTGTTCCTTCGAAGAGGCAGGTTCCCGGATAGGCGATGGCCGTTGTCACGTCGGGCATATTGGGGCTTGGGGGGACCCAGACGAGGTCGGTGTCGTCCTGATAAAGGTCACGGTGCCAGCCGGTCATGGAGATAATGCTCAAGCGGGCAGGGCGTCCTGCCTGCTGGGGCACATACCGGCTGTTGAACAGGCGTGCCAGTTCGCCAACGGTCATGCCGTGTCGCAGCGGGATCGGGACTCTCCCTACGAATGATGAAAATGCCGGATCGAGGGTGGGACCGCTGGCGTGCAGGCCCGTGATGGGGTTGGGTCTGTCCAGCACCATGAACGCGATGCCGCAGCGTGCGCAGGCGACGAGGGCGTCGAACATGGACCAGATATAGGTGTAGAACCGTGCGCCGATATCCTGAATATCGAAGATGAGAAGATCGATGTCTGCCGATTTCAGGAGCGTATCCAGCTTCGCACCAGAGAGCGTGTACATGTCGTAAACGGGGATGCCTGTGCGGGGGTCGATGCCTTTGGCCTCGGAATGGCCAGCCTGCGCCGATCCGCGGAAGCCATGTTCAGGTCCGAAAATGGCTTTCAGGTTTACGCCCGGAGCGGCGTGCAACTGGTCTGCAATATGGCGCAGGTGGCGGTCCATACTTGTGGGGTTGGCGATCAGGCCCAGTTTCCGGCCTTTGAGCGCCTGATAGCCATCGGCTTCGAGAGCGTCATAGCCAGTTCGGACTTTGACCGGGGAAGGACATCCCGCGGGCATTCCTGAAGCGGTTGCCCAGGATGATACGGCGGTTCCTGCGCACAGACCCATGAAGGTACGGCGGCCGAGGGAGGTTTTGTGGGCAGGGGTTGCGGAAGGACGGTGGGGCATGTCGTGCGGGCTCCCGGGATTTGGCTATTCGGCTTCGGCGACGGCAGTAACCAGATCATCCATGATTTTGGTCGGATGCGGCAGATCGTCCGGGATGTCGTTTGCGAAGATGGTGATCAGGAGGATCTGGTCGCGGGTGGTCTGAAGGTAGCCGGACAGGGAATGGGTGGCTGCGAGTGTGCCGGTTTTTGCATGCAGGTGGCCCGCGACGGGGGTGCCGATGAAGCGGTGCGCGAGCGTTCCGTCTCGGCCTGCGAGAGGGAGGTCGTCCCGCCAGTCTGCGCCCCAGGGTTGGCGGTCGGCGAGGCGCAGAAGCTGGATGACGGTCTGGGGTGTTACGCGGTTGTAGGGGGACATTCCCGAACCGTCGTAGAGCGAGAAGCCGGCGGCGGGCAGGCCCAGAGTGGTCAGAGCCTGTTTGCGTTCGGCGATGCCGTCCTCGACAGAACCGTTGCCATGGACAAGGGCCAGACGGCGCAGAAGGAGTTCGGCATGGAGGTTCTGGCTGACTTTCAGCAGATGGCGGATGTCGTCTTTCAGATCCGGGGCGGGGAGGGTGGCGAGGATGCGGGTGTCTGGCGCAGGAGTATCGGCAGCGGTTTTTGTCAGGCGGTGCCTGACCTGTATGTCCTGGACCCGGATCCCTGCTTCGCGCAGCAGGGACCTGAAGTGTCGGGCGGCTGAGAGGGCCGGATCGTCGAGCCCGATTTTCAGTGTCTGAACGGGCACGCCTGCCGGAAGCGTTCCTGTCAGGACGACGCGGGTGTCGCCGGGCTTCTTTTCAAGACTCAGTTCGGGTTTGCCGTCCGGTACCGTCAGGGCCTGATTGACCAGCGTCAGTCCTTCGTCGGGTGCTGACCATTTGGGCAACGGGCGATCGCCGGGATGTGTTCCTGGCTGGACGGCCAGTCCGGCGACGTTGTCGTTCAGCGTCAGCGCCGAGACTGCGGTTCCCCACTGGGTCGGCAGGTTGTTCCAGCTCCAACCATCCCCCCAGCGTTCGTCCGCAAAAAGCTGGTCATCTGCGATGATGGCATGGATGCGTCTGAGCCGCTTGGCGGAGACGGCGTCTGCCAGTGTTTTCAGGCAGTCGGTCTGGCAGGCCGCATTATCGGACAGGACGGCATCGCCCGAGCCACGCAGGATGAGGTCTGGGGCTCCATGAGGGCGGGGGGCGAGCAGGAGTGTCGTGGGGTGTTCGGCTGCTTCTTGGTCCAGTTTTGCAAGCTCTGCCATTGCGGCGGCTGTCGTGAACAGTTTGGTATTCGAAGCCGGGATGAAGCGCCCGTTGGGATTGCGGGAGAACAGGACTTTTCCGTCTTGAGTGGCAATGACGATCCCCCAGCGCATGCCCTGCTCCTGTGAGGCTTGCAGGATGGGAGAAAGGCGTTCTGCAAGCGCATGTGGCCCGAGCGGGGGCGGGGAGTTCTGGACGGCGCAGGCACTCAGGGCGATGGGAAGTCCGGCGGCGGCGCGGGGGAGCAGCTCCCGGAAGAGCCGGGGCAAACGTTGCGAAACATGGCTGGAAATCTGACGCATGACGGCCCTGGCTGAGTGGAGAGTGTGACGTGTCCGTCGGGATGCTGAAAAGACAGAAGGCTGCCTGTGTCGGGGGAACAGGCAGCCTCGTCGTGGGCAGGACAGGTGTGAAAGACTGCGTTCAGAACTCCATGCGGATGCCGCCGCGATAGGATCGACCAAGCAGGCTGCTATAGGTTTCGTCGGCCTCAAGTCCCCCTTCCGGCAGCAGGATCGGGGAGGTGTTTGCGAGGTTGGTGACAGTCAGGAAGAGCTGCATTTTGCCGATTTTTTCTACGGGCAGATTATAGGTCGCGTTCATGTCGAAGTAAAAAATGCCCGTGACATGGTCATTGTTGATCGTAGGATAGTTGGCGTTATAGGCCGGGCAAGTTCCCGAGCACTGGATGTAGCTGTTGGAGTAATTTCCCGCGCTGATACCCCGGGCAATGGCCGTGAGGCTGTATTTTGACGTCCTGTACGTGGCCGAGAAACGGTAGATCCAGCGCGGCGGCCCAGACGCGATGTCCCCTGACGTATCGACTGTATAGCCCATGCCGGAATCAGAGATATATTTCAGGTAATTCGTGGCCTGTCCATGGATTGTAAATGTCCCGTCGGCATCGCGCAGAAAGCGGCTGAGCGGGAAGCTGTATGAGGCGTCGATGTCGATGCCGCTGGTTTCGAGCTTGGCAAAATTGAAGGGAGAGGCGCTGATCAGAAGATCACGCGTGCCGGTCGGGTCAGCGCGTATGGCCGAGCAGAATGTGGTGTATCCTGAATAACATTCATCAATGATGGACTGCGGATAGAACTGTTCGATTGCGTTCTTGATCTTGGTATGGAACCAGTCGACCGAGATAGCCAGACCAGACACATATCGCGGCGTGATGACCGCACCAACGACTGTCGTATTCGCCGTCTCGGGACGCAGTTTCGTGTTGCCCGTCGTTGTGGCGAGAACGGTATCTGTCTGGCCCGTGACCGGATCGAGCACGGTTGTCGTCTGGGATGTCCCGGCATTGTAGAGTTCGTTGATGTTGGGCGCGCGGATGTCATGCGACTGGGTGGCACGGAACAGGACGTCTCTGATGGGCTGCCAGGTCCCACCGATTTTCCATGTCGTGACATAACCGGAGGTCGAGTAGTCCGTTCCGCGAACGGCGCCGTTGAAGGACAGGCCTTTTGCCAGAGGGACTGCGGTCTCGAGATAGGCCTCCTTGACGTTGTAGTGGCCAAATGTCGGCAGGTAATTACCGACAGACCAGCCTGACTGGTATTCCGTCGGAACGTATCCTGAGGAGCGTTCGTCACGATATTCGCCACCGACAGCGACGTTCACGTCTCCAGCCCATGTTGCAAACGGGATCATTGAGAGGTTTACGCCCGAGACGATTTCCTGAAACCGCTGGTTTCGCCATGGCGAACCAAGAACGTAATCGATGGCCGAGGAGGACATGACGCCCGTTCCCAGCCAGTCGATCGGGGAACAGCCATTCCCGGGGTCCGTCAGGGATGAGCGGCAGACAATCTGGCCGGCCGAGTTGCGCACGGCGTCAGTCGCGTTGGCGATCTTCGCCGTGTTCATGACGTTATAGATCTGCTCATGCGTATGGGTGACGCCATACTGGGCGTAGGCACTCCATGACGCGCGTTTGTTGAACATCTCGAAATTGCCTTCGCCACCGAACGTATAACGCTGGACGTTGCGGCGGTTGTCGGTCCGGCGGTAAGGCATGTCGAGCGCGGTCGTGCCGACCGTGACGGACGAGACGTCCTGCAGGGCGTCGGCGCCCAGAGCGTCCACGAGATAGGGGTTTGTTCCCTTCAGCGAGATCGAGCTGAGATACTGGGGGCCGGAGTTGTAAACGTATTCGCTATCGTTGTAGGCGCCTTCCGCATAGAGGGTCATCCAGGGGGCGACGTCGTAGCTCAGGCGTCCGAAGAGATTTTTGCGGTCGCTCTGGGGTTCCAGGCCGATGTCCTTGTTGTTGTTGGCCAGGTTCTGGTCGCCACCGACGGAAACGCTGGATGTCGAGAGGGAGCCATAATTGTAATGGTTAATGCTTCCGCCAGGGCCAAAATAGATCCCGCGCAGGGAGTTGGTTACACCGCCCGTGGACGCGTTGATGATGCCGCCGGGCATGACGTTGTTGGTGCCGGCATCGCTGACACGGAGATAGTAAGGCTGACCATTTCCGGCGACATAGTCAGGATTGTTGACAATACGGTCGCCGTTCACATTCCAGCTTCGCGAGACCTGGAAAATGCCGTCCTGATGGGCAATGTCGCCGCTGAGGAGGACATGTCCTTTTCCGTGGGCAAAGCCGAAGCCACCGGCGATGGCGGCATGTTCGTTCTCTCCGTCCCCATAATCCGAGATGCCGGAATCCGCCGTGACCTTCAGGCCCGTATAGGTCTTGTCGAGCACGAAGTTCGTGACACCCGCAACGGCATCGGAACCGTACTGCGCGGAAGCACCGCCCGTTACCACGTCCACGCGCTTGATCAACTGCTGGGGAATCGTGTTGATGTCGACGATGCCGGTGATGGCAGAGGGCGTAATCCGTCGGCCATCCATCAGCACGAGCGAACGGACGGCGCCAAGATTGCGAAGGTTGAGCGCGTTGATGCCGGCTGTGCCATCGCTCAGGGAATATGCCGAGTTCTGGGGCGTCTGGCTGCCCGCGAACTGCGGCATCTGATTGATCAGGTCGGCAATGTTGTTGCTGGGCGCCTGATTCAGGATTTCCTGCTGGTTCAGAGAGCTGATGGGGGTCGGGGATTTGATATGGGAGTTTGCAATATGACTGCCCGTAACGGTGATGACTTCCCGGTTGGATTCTGTCTGCTTCTGTGTCTTTTTATGACTTGCAGCAGGTTTGGAAGACTGCGCAGATGAATGCTTGGTATCGGCAGGCTTGGCCACTGTTGCTGCGGCGTAAGCCTGCTGTGGCATGAGGAATGTTGCGCCCGACGACAGGGCGGCAAAGGACAGGAAATAAGACTTTAGGGGCAGTCTGACCGTCATACCCTGGTTCCCTCGATAAGCGCCGGTGGGCGATGATGTTGCGATATCGAACTAATGTTGCATATCTGTCATGCCGTCGTCGATTTTGAAACTGCGCGCGCCATATAACCTGAAGTTATGTCTGCGTCGTTCCCTGACGATTCAGGGATTGAAAAGAGATCAGCGAGGCTGTTGAGCCTGAAGTTTTGTGTCAAAGAAATGCAGCGTCCACAGATAGGCGTTCAGCCAGTCCTGCGTGCGCAGGAAAGCGTGGCGTTCGCCGGGGAAGACATGATCCTCAAACGGAATATTCCGCGCCACGAGCATGCGGGCCAGCAGGACGGATTGTTCGAATTCGACGTTAAAGTCGTCATCCCCATGGATCAGCAGGACCGGTGAGCGCCAGTGGGTGATGTCGGCGATTGGGGAGGAACGCCATTCGCTGTCCTTTTCCCGCTGCTTTTCTTCGGGGGACAGTCCGGAATGATCTGGTTCCGTCATGTCATGGACGCCGTGAAAATCTGCTCCCGCCACGAACAGGTCGCTGTTGCGGGCCAGAGCCAGGGCCGTCAGATAGCCACCCCAGCTTCCGCCCCAGATGCCGATCTTGCCGGGGGCTACGTCGGAGCGGCTGCGCAGGAACAGTCCGGCCGCGTGAACGTCTTTGTATTCGCTGGCGCCAGCCCGGCCGATGCCGGGGGCGGTCCGGAAATCCACGCCATAGCCGGTGCCACTGCGGTAGTTGACAGCCAGCACGACATATCCGCGCGATGCCAGAAACTGGTTCATGGCGTAGGCATTGGAATAATAGCCCATCGGATTGAAGGCCGGGAGCATCTGCCGGTGCGGGCCGCCATGCACGAAGACCAGTGCCGGATGCGGGCCGGGTGTTCCGGCGGGCGGCAGCAACAGCTGTCCGTGGATGTCGCGGCCGTCATCGCTGCGGATATGCACGATTTGAGGCGTTGTGAATGTGAAGCCGGCCGGGACTGTGGGCGTCACAGGAAGGTGACGAGTGTGGTCCTGAAGGACGACCGGATGGGCGGGCAGGTCTTTACCCGTGGCCATCATGGCAATGGCTGGACCCGCCATTGTAAGGTCCATGACCTGTTCGTTCGGGTCGCTGAGGGCAACGGGCTGGCCGTTATCGAGGGGCTGGGACCAGGCGCGCCAGTGATCCGGATCGCCGATATTGGCCGTGTAGAGCAGATGGGTTTCGTCCGCTGACAGACGGTAGGATGCGATTTCGGCGCCATCTGGCGTCAGGCAGCGTGGCGTTGCAGCAGGGCGCGCGACGGGCAGGGCGCAGAGCCGGAGCCAGCCGCTGCCTTCCCATGGGAAAAGAAGCTGTCCGTTGCGGGTCCATGTCAGGTCCATGCCTTCCGGTGCCCAGAACTGGTTTCCGGCGCCTTCCGGTGCGGTCCAGAGCGTGTGTTCTGCGCCGGATGCGGTGTCATAAACCTGAACGGACCAAAAATGTCCCTTGTCTCGTTCGGCCGTCAGCAATGGTTGATAGGCTCGGACGAAGGCGATGGAGCGACCGTCCGGCGAGAATGTCGCTTCCTGATCGTGTCCCAGTGCGGCGGGCAGGAACACGGGCGCGGCGCTGCTGTTTCTGGCGTCCCAGAGTGCGATCAGGCTGTGGGAGCCACGGTCGATTTCGAGCGCAAGTCGGGTGCTGTCTGGGGACCAGTGGAGCGCGGTGATCTCGCCCGGTGTGGTCATGACGACATGGGGCGTCTGGCCCGGCTGTCCGACCAGAAGCGCGCCGTCCCGCATAAAGGCCAGCAGGCGTCCGTCCGGGGAGAAGACCGGGCTGTGTCCTTCTCCGGCGGTGACGGTCCGGCCATTGGGCAGGATGACGCGCACGGTTTCCCTGCCCGGGACAGCCGCGTTGCCAGCGTTGGGGGCGTGGTCGTTGGGATATTCCGCATCGCCGCCTTCGACGAAGGCCAGTGTCCGTCCGTCCGGGCTGAGGGCGAGGCCCCACAGATCGGTTCCGTCATCCTGCGTATAGGCGGTGACCTTGCGGGGGGCCGCGCCTCCGTCGGAAATCAGGATGTTGCGGACGCCATTCCGGCGTTCCACCCAAGCCAGACGCGCTGTTTTTGCAGCTCCTGTCAGCCCGTTGGCATAGGGCATGGCCAGCAGGGCACCCAGCTGGGTTGTGTCCTGCGTGGGGGCCGCATTTGCGCCGGAACAGGGGGCCGCGAGTAGGGCTGAAGCGGCGAGAAGGGACAGTCGGATGGTCATGGGGCTGATGTCCCGGCTTCGGCGAGGGCGGTGAAGATTTCTTCCTCGACGCGGGTGAATGAGGAATAGGCGCCCGGCCGTTCCTGCCCGGCGTCAGGGAAGCCGTCTGCGGCAAACAGGAAGCCGTCGCCGGTTGCGGGATCGTACCAGAAGCCTGAATGCAACGAATAGGCGTCGCCGAGATGACCGGCCAGATCGCCGGAATAGCCTTTGTAGGGCCGGGTTTCGCGCCCCGAAGAATCCCGTGCTCCGGTCAGGCGCGCCATGCTCAGGCCATAGCTGGCGATCGGGTAAGGGCAGTCGCCGTTCCTGCCGTCATACTGCCAGGTGGGGGTCTGCATTAGGGCGATGCTGTGTGCGGAAAGCAGCGTCCTGCCGTCGAGCGTGCCATGCCCGAGCATGAAGCGGGCAAGACGGGTCAGCCCTTCCATGGAAATGCGCAGGCCCCCTTGCGGGGAAAACAGCGTGCCGTTGGTGCCCGGCGTGTAGCTGGCGAGGGATGCGGCGTTCCAGCTCGGGGTCAGGGGCTGGGTGTCCGTCTCGGCTTCCCATCCTTTGAACTGGTGGCTGTAGAGCGTGGCCAGACGGTCGGGGTGGGCGAGGGCCATGCGGTTATAGCCGCCGTCGATCCCGAGCGGATCCAGCACATGCGTCTGCTGGTAGTGGTCGAAGCGTTCGCCGCTGGCACGTTCCATGATCGTGCCCACGAGGCCGTAGCAGAGATTGCAGTACTCGAACCATGTGCCCGGCGCATGTCCGTCTCCATGCGCGAAGTGATAGCCGGGGTCACCGGGTTTGCGGGTGGCGTCGAAGAACTCGCTGATCCTGTGGTCCGGGGGGAGCGTATAGCCATCGGCGTCGCGGATGCTGGAGGTGTGGTTGAGCAGCATTCGCACGGTGATGGGTGTCTGCGGGAAGTCCGGGTTGCGGAGCCGGAAGCCCAGATAGTCGGAGGCGTCTTGATCGAGGTCGATTTTGCCCTGTTCGACCAGTTCCATCAGCCCGATGGTTGTGACGACTTTCGAGATTGAGGCGATGCGGAAAAGCGTCTGCGGACCGATGGGGACTGCTCCGTCCGGGCTCTGTCGGGCAAATCCGCCGTAATAGCTGTAGGCGACGCGACCGTGCCGCAGACGGACTGCGGCGATGGCGGCCAGAGGGCGGACTTCGCCCTACGTCAGGACGCGATCCAGCGCGTGGGTGGTTTCGGTGGGTGTCTGGGCGTGTGCGGCTGAGGACAGGACCGTGAGGGCGGCCAGTGTGAGGCCCCGGATGATCATGGTTGAGCCTCCGGGCGGAGCGTCATGCGTCGGACGGCGGCTGCATCGACACTGCGGGTGCTGAATGACAGCGGCTGCATGGCGCCGCGCAGCCAGACGGGCAGGAAATCGGCGTAATGCGGCGATTTTGGATCGGCTGACTGACCGGGGAAGTTGAGATACAGCGAGCGGTCCCAGTTGCCGACGTCACACACCATCAGATAGCTGGCCCCTCCGGTGGTGGCATAGGCATTCACACCGCCTTTCTGGGGGCTGTACCAGCGGGCCATGACGGTATAGGGGTCGCCGCCACTCTGGGCTGACGGGCCGCCGATCGTGGGGAAAGCTGCCGCAACAGCCGGGACGACTGCGAGCGGGTGACGCAGCGTGATGGTATGGAGCGCCCCCCATCGCCAGGCGGCGGGCAGAGGACCGAGTCGCCCCCGCAGTTCCTGAACGGCCTCCCGGAACTGTTCGACGAGCATCCTGTTCCGTGCGCTCACCGGATCGGCGCCAAAGCGGGCATCGGGGGACTGGAACAGGGCGAGCTGAACGGTGGCGTTTACAGGGCCCGGAAGCAGGTCGTGCAGGGTGGGCGGTATGATGAGGGCGTGCAGGGCGCGTTCGAGACGGGTCCACCAGACTTCATATAGCGCGGCCGCCGCACTGCTGGCATCGACGCGGCCATTCCATGCCTTCAGCAGAGCAGCCTCTGCGGCGAGATCGGGCGGGACGTCGGGCAGGAGGCGGACCATTTGCAGGGCCAGCACGGAGAATGTGTCGTGTTGCAGGGCCACGCTGTCCGCAAGGGTTGCACGCGGTGTTGCATCCAGCATCTGGGCTACGCGTTCGTGGCGGAAGCCGTCACGCCATTCGAAACTGACACGCCGTTCCTCGACCGGATAGCCGGGGGGCAGGTTCATTTCGTTGGATGTTCCGAACCAGCCGCGTGCGGGGTTGAAGCTGCTGGGGAGGGCTTCGAGCGGCTGAAGACCCTGCCAGTCATATCGCCCGTCTCCCGGTGCGGGCATGAGCCCGTCATGTCCCGGAGCGCGACGCGGCAGGCCACCGGCGGCCTGCCAGCCGATATTGCCGCTGGTATCGGCATAGGTGAAGTTGGTCGGGCTGGTATGGACGCGCAGGGCTTCGCGGAAGCTGGGCCAGTCATGCGCCAGATTGATGCCGATATTGGCCAGAAGCCCGTTCGCGCCGGGGGCGAGCCAGGTGGCGGAGACTGCCGTGGCGCGATTGCGGGTTGGATCACGTGAGACGACCGGGCCGTGGACCGAGTAGAACAGGTTCACCACCTGCTCGGCTTCACCACGGACCGCGATCCGTGTCTCGACCTGCTTCATGCGTTTCCAGCCGCCCTGATGGGCATAAAGCAGCGGGTCGGCGGGGTTGGTGCGCAGGATGAACAGGTCTTCCTGATCGATATGGAAATTGGTCCGGCCGAAGGCGATCGTCGCGTTATGGCCCTGCATGACGCCGGGCATGCCTGCGCCACCGCCGCCGATCACATCCAGTCCCGGGGCCGTCAGATGGATGACGTGACGCGGACCCGGCACGCCGAAGGACAGATGCGGATCATTGGCCAAGATCGGGCGGCCAGTGGCGGTGCGGGAGGGGGCGATGACCCATGAATTGCTGCCCTCATTCCGCCGCCGCGTTCCGTCTTCGGCTGTTGCATGGAGGTCGTGTCGGGGCAGGGGGGCCTGAAGGACGCCAAAAAGCCCGAGGTCGGCTTCGCTGATGGCGGCGGTGTCCAGCCCTTCCGGGACATGCAAATCATGGACGGGTTCCAGCGGCGTGATGAGCGCGTCATAGGCGAGCCCCCCGCGTGCTGCCAGTCGGGCGCGACGGATTTCGGTCTGCGTGTTGCCTGTGATTTCGGCGCGGACGCGGATCAGGTCCAGCACGTCCCAGTGCAGCGGTGTGGTCGCGAAAATGCCGAATTCCGGCGGCAGGAGCGAAGGCGTGGCGGTAACTTCCGCGATGCGCGCATTGATCCCGGCGACATAGGCGCGTGCGCAGTCTTGGGTCAGGGCGGGCAGGGCTGCGAGTTCGCGCGCGGCGTCTCCGCGGAACAGCACCAGCCGGTTGGCCGTGTCGGACGGGACGAAGGCTGGGCCAAAGACTTCTGCCAGTTGTCCCAGAGACCTGCGATGTCCGAAATCCAGTTCCCACAGCCTGTCCCGCGCGATCAGATAGCCATCGGCAAAGAAAGCGTCCGGGATGCTCTGTGCGCGGACATGGGGGACGCCCCAGCAATCTTCCAGAACCTCGACCGGCTGGCCAAGACCGGGCAGGCCCTGAAGGGGAGCCGTGGCACGGGCGCGGCGTTCCGGCGCGGACAGGGTGGCGGCGACGCCGCCAAGAAGAACCGTGCGGCGGGTGGCCTGCATAAGAACCTGTTCCTTTCTCAGCTGACGGCGCGGGTGTCGAACCCGGCCACGATCTCTTTCAGTCTCAGGCCCGAGCCGACCGAGAGTGTGAAGCCAAGGGCACCATGCCCCACATTGAGCAGAAGATTATCATACCGGGTGCGGGCGATGATCGGAACGCCGGTGGGGGTGGCGGGCCGCAGTCCGGCCCAGGGCGTATCGTCACCCTGACCCAGCGCGCCCGGAAGCGTCTCCGCTACGAGAGTGCGCAGCTCTCCGAGGCGTTTGGGGTTCAGGTGGGTGTTTTCGGAACCGATATCGACCATCGCGGCGATCCGCAGGCGGTCGCCCAGCCCGGCATAGACCACGCGGTTATCGTAATCCGTCACGCTGACCGAGGGCACGAGGTCGGCACGCGGACGCGTGGTCAGGCTGTAACCTTTCAGGCCATAAAGCGGCAGGTCGATCCCGAGCGGCCGTGTCAGCTTCCGGGAGCCGATCCCGGCGGCAAGGACGACGAGATCAGTCTCGAACGCGTGGCCATCAAGCTGGACGCTGCAGCGGTTTTTCAGGCCTGCTGAAAGCGTGGCATTGCCCCGTATGAGACGGAAGTTCGGTGAAGCGGCGAGGGCCTCGCGCAGGGCCTTGCAGAACAGGAAGCAGTCCCCGACTTCGTCTTCGGGCGAGAAGATACCACCCGCAACCTGCTTCCGCAGCCCGGCAAATGCCGGTTCGACGTCCGTACATTCGGCAGGGGAAAGCACGCGCTGACGTTCCGGGTCGCTGACGGATTTTGCGGCTTTGCGGAAAGTGGCGGCATTGCGGTACAGGACGAGCTTCCCCGGTCGACGCCACAGGAAATCGCTCAGTCCCTCCTCGCGATATTTCTCAAGCTCGGCCTGTCCGCTGAGGGCGAGATCGAGCAGGAGTGCGGCATTGCGGCGGTTTGTGTGCCGGTTGCAGGCGCACAGGAATGCCAGCAGCCAGCGCCACTGATGCGGATCGGCTTTCAGCCGCAGCGAGATCGGGGAGTTCGGGCGGAACAGCCAGCCCAAAGCCTCCTGCGCGATGCCAGCATCGGCCAGCGGGCTGACATAGCGGTAACTGAGCTGGCCGCCATTCGCGAAGCTGGCTTCCCGCCCGACGTCGTCGCGGCGTTCGATCAGGGTGACGTCATGTCCGTCCCTGACAAGGGTGTAGGCGGAGGTCAGGCCGATAACGCCTCCGCCAATAATGGTGATGGTCCGTCTACCGGCCATAAGTGTCCCAAGCGTCCAGAGGCTGGGCGCAGGGAAAAACTGCGTTCTCCTGCGCCGTTATCAGGAACAAAACCTACATTTCCCAAACGGATCGGCCTAATGCAAAGAGACCCGCTTCCCATAACCTGCGGTTAACACATGGTGTCTCTGCGAACACGACATGCGGGGCCGCAGACAGGCTTTTAGCCCATTTCGGGGAGACAACTTTCCATCCTGTCCGATGGCCTTCAGAATGGATCAGGGAGTTTGGGTTCCTTCAGCTACAGAAGTACTGACCTTCTTCGGATTCAGATCCTGTGCGTCAAAGCTGAAATCGGAGCCGATCACCTGCATTTTGATGCCCGTGACCTGACCCGAGACATTACGTTCGAACTGTACATAAGAGTCGTCTTCGGCATCCTGTCCCCGGTCATCCCAGCGGACAACAAACAGATCATGCGGCAGGGCGGAGAGCGTTCCGGTCAGGCCATCGGCATGGCTGAAAGACATCCGCAGGTCTGTTCCCCGCCGGCTGATCGTGATCGGGCCGCGCCAGTCATCGCGATAGGTCCCGACATAATCCTGTTGTGCATCGTGTGAGAGCGTGATGAAGGGGCGTGTGGGGGAACCAGGGCCCGTTTCGGCGGCTTTTTTCGCGTTTGCGGCCTGTCTGGCGGTCTTTTCGTTCAGGAAATGCGTAACCCAGTCCGCACTTTTCCCGGTTGCGACATAGGAACTGAGTGTTGTTGCGATGGCGTATGTCGCGGCATGGTCATCGTGGTTGGTCAGAATGACAATGCCTGAGCGGCGTTCGGGCAGGAAGGTTACATAGCTGACCATGCCGTCGATGGTGCCGGTATGCCAGACACGCTTCAGACCAAAGAAATCTTCCATGAACCAGCCGTACCCATAAGCGCGGAAATGCGTTTTTGTGGCTTCCGCCGTGTCGGGCAGAGGCAGCAGTCCGTGCGGACTCCAGAGCGCATCGCGGCTGGCCTGGCTGAAGATCTGTCGGCCGTTCGGGGCGCGGCCACCATTGAGATAGGTCTGGACCCAGCGCGCCATGCCATCGGCGCTGCACCAGATACTACCGGCGGGTGCGACCGCTGGCAGGCGGAGGGCGCTTTTGCCAGGCAGTACACTGCTTTCGCCTTCACCGGTGGCCACGTTCGTCTGGCCTTTGACCGGCGGTGTGCTCTGGCAGGCTGGCAGATCCGCGGCATTGATCAGGCGCTTCTGCACCACGTCTTCCCAGCTCTGCCCTGTTATGCGTTCGACCAGCGCGCCTGCGACGACATACAGAAGATTATTATAGGCGTATTCGCTGCGAAACGGGGCTGTGAACGGCATGAACGGCAGCCCGGCCAGGACTTCCGGGCGGGTGAACGTGCTGTGTGAAAACAGCATCAGATCCCCGGCTCCCTGTCCCATGCCGCTGTGATGCGTCAGCAGATCCGAGACGCGGAAGTCCCGCGTAATGGACGGGTCGGCCACGCGGAACTCCGGTATGTGGTCGATGACGCGATCGTTCCAGCCCAGCTTGCCCTGATCGACCAGTTGCGCCAGTGCTGTGGTAGTGAATTCCTTGGTGTTGGAGCCGATTGCAAACAGCGTGCGGCCGTCAACCGGGGCGCTCGCACTGTCCTGCGCGCGTCGCCCATAGCCACGGCTGAACACGACCTCGCCGTCCTGCACTATCGCGACCGCAATTCCCGGCACGTCGAAGGCCGAGCGTGCATGTTCCACTGTCGTGCCGATTTCCTGCTCGGTCAGTCCTGACGGAAGCGTCGCGGCTTGGGCGACGTATGATGTGGAAAGAAGGAGTGCTGCCGGGAGGGCGAGCATAAGTGACTGTCTGGGAAACTGGATCATGGACGGCTCTGAATACGAATTTCCGGCTCCGGATTATGGGAAGACCGTAAGGAAGACTGAGTCAGAGCACGAAACGTTCCGCCTGTCCTGTCTCAAGATGCAGGCTGTCCTTAACCTTGGATTAAGTCCCGGCCATTATTTTTTCAGGCTGAGCAGGTCCACGTCCAGTTCGCTGCGCAGCAGGGTAAGGATGCTCTGGGAGATATGGGACAAGGCGTGATCGGCTCGGAACAGGACCGTACAGGTTACGCTCAGGGGAGGAGAAAGAGGGCGTGGGCGAGGCAGGCCCGGATGATGCAGGGCTGTCACAGCATCCACGATGGCACACCCGCCACCGAGGCGCACGAGTTCGGCTGCCATGAAATGGGTCCGCACCCGCACATGCGCCTTGATGGGAATGCGGGCTTCTTCCATCACCATATCAAGCATGCGGGCCGTAGGATCGTTCTCACTGAGCCCGATATAGCGTTCAGGGTTGATTTCAGTGACACTGACCGGCCCTTCTCCTTCTTCCGCATCAATCATCATCAGCGGAATATCGGCGATATGCAGGGCCGTCAGTCCGTCATATGTGTAGTCGCCGAACACAATTCCGAGGTCGAGATCATGATTCATGATGCGTGACACGATTTCGGGTCCGTGCATGGCATCGATCGTCAGTTCCATGCCTGGATGATCCGCGCGGTAGCGTTGCACGACACGGGGGACGAGGCTCAGCCCCAGACTCGGTACGCATCCGATACTGATCGAATGTCCGTCGCGTGCGTAACGCAGATTGTCGGTCAGGCGTTTGAGGTCGGACAGTTTCTCGAAGATCGCATTGACGTGGGGCAGCATGATACGGGCCTCGCGGGTCGGCACTAGTCGTCCTCCCGCGCGCTCAAACAGCGCAAATCCCAGGGACTGCTCGGCATAGCGCAGAACCTTGCTTGCCGCCGGCTGCGAGACATGAAGCAGTTCGGCAGCGCGTCGGAGCGAACCCGCAGTCATAATCGCATAGAAAACTTCGATCTGGCGCAGGCGCATTGGAGGTCCTTGCTTTGGAAGATGGGTTTCTGAACTGTTCGCAGGTGAAGTGGGGGAATGAAATCCTTTTTGTCACCCTTTTGCAAAAGGTGATGCAAATAGCGAAGCCAGATCTGCTACCCGCAGAGCCTCATAACCTGAAGCTATGTTTCACGAGCTTTTTGAGAATTCCATTCCGGCTCGGATTTTCCGATGGTTGATATCAGTTCGGAATGAAACTTGTGGCTTCCCATGTTGCGACAGAATGAGGGGTTACCCTGATCGTATCAGGTCCACACAAGTGAAGTCATGCGGTTCCAGCCGCCCCCGCGTCTGTCTGCGGATCACTCTTTTTCCAAGCCGGAAGATTTTTACAATGCCTCTTCTTTCCCGTCGGCGTGCCATGACAAGGGGAGTATCCCTTTTAGGCCTCTCCAGTCTTTCCGGATGCGCGGGCGAAACCCTTCTTCAGCCTGATCTGGATGCGGATGTCCGTTCCCTGCCTGTCATCCGGGCGCGGACTGACAGAATTGACCGGATTACGGTCTGTCTGCGCCCTTTCCGGGCGGCGGGTCCCCGCCTGGATGTCGAGCAGGTGGAGCGTAAGACGGTTGTTCACAACTATGGACATGGGGGAAGTGGCTGGTCGCTGTCCTGGGGAAGCGCAAAGCTGGCTGTAGAACGGGCGTTGCCGGTCAGTTCCCGGAATATCGGTGTCATTGGATGTGGCGCGATTGGCCTGACAACGGCCATTGTCGCCCAGCAGGCCGGGGCGCAGGTTACGATCTATGCAGAGGCTCTTCCACCATTCGTCCGGTCTGCACGGGCGTCGGGAAGCTGGACACCATCTTCCCGTATCGCCCGTAAAGACGCCGTGACGCCGGAGTTTGCCACACGATGGGAGAGCATGGCCCGGTATTCGTTTTCCTGTTACCAGAATCTTCAGGGACTGCCCGGCCATCCCGTGGAATGGGATACGTTCTATGGCCTGCATTCCCGTGAACCGTCGGCTCCTCATACCGATCCCATCGAGTTCGCCAGCCTGGACGACCGTATTCAGGATATTGAACCTCAGGGGAATCTGATCCGGATAAACAACAGTCGGCTCCCGTACTCGGAAGTCCACAAGAAACCCAATCTGATTTTCAACGTCACCGGCTATGCGGATTATCTGCTGCGACAGTTTCTGGAGCGGGGCGGCAGGATCAAAATCCTGACCCTCCATCATCCCTCGGACCTGACGGCTCTGCCGGAGCCGGTTTTTATCAACTGCACCGGCTATGGCGCACGGGCTCTTTGGAACGACAATACGATTGTTCCCATACGGGGGCAGATTGCGTGGCTGATTCCGCAGCCCGAGGCGCTGTGCAGCATGAGTTTCGGGAATGTGTATGTCGTTTCACGAAGAGACGGCATTGTTATTCAATGGATGGGTACTGATATGGGGTTTGGCTATGACAATACAGATGAAAAGCCTGACCTGACAGAAGCCAGGCGCGGTGTTTCGATAATCAACGGATTATACAGAAACATGGGATATAATATTTAATCTGCTTTCTATCATATCCACGTCAGGAGAGGGGCCTGTCCTGACTGGAGGGAGGCAAAGGCTAACATTCGTCAATGGTTCTGCAGTTTTCCATCCGCTAGGAAGGATAAGAACAGCTTACGGTAGGATAGAAAAAAACATACATTCCGTTATCGTTCTGAAGTTCGTTAGATTTTCCCTCAAGGTGATCGGCTGAGTGCGGGAGGTCACCGGGAACATTCAGAACTTCCGAATGTCTGGATTGAGCGACAGGCACGCGGGAGACGAGCGGGAAGAATATCAGCCGATGAAAAAGGTCTCCATTCCTCTAAGTGCCCTTCTGCTCACCTGCGCGGCGAGCCAGCTGGTCTGTATGCAGGCCTACGCGGCAGATCCCGCGCCGGAAAAAGGCAGTGCCACAGCTCGCAAGGCGGCAGGTATCCGTGCGGCGTCAAAACAGAAAACGGTGTCGCTCCCCAAGGAAGACGAAACCGTCATCGTGACCGGAACGCGTGACCCGCACCAGACGGTCCGCAAGAGCGCCAGTCCGATCCAGGTCGTGACCTCTGCCGAAATTTCCCGCACGGGCCAGTCCGATCTCCGTGATGCCCTGACGCAGCTCACGCCGTCCCTGACGCGCGCGCCGCTTCTGATTGGTAACGCCAATATGGTGGATGTCCTGCGTCTGCGCGGCCTGTCCCCCAACCACACCCTGATCCTTGTCGACGGAAAACGCCGTCACGCGACCTCCGTGCTGTCCAACAATTCCGGGCCGCAGCAGGGATCGAACGGTGTTGATATCGACATGATCCCGATCTCGGCGATCGATCATGTGGAGATTCTTCAGGACGGTGCCGCTGCCCTTTACGGCTCCGATGCCGTGGCAGGCGTCATCAACATCATTCTCAAGCACCGCAAGTCCGGCATCACGATGCAGGCCACCAATGGCGGACGTTACGCTGGAGACGGTTTCCAGTCAGGTGAGTCCATCAATGCGGGCTTTGACCTGATGGGACGCGGCTTTTTCGATCTGAGCGCGGAGTACAAATACCAGGATCACACCATCCGCAATTCGGCCGACAGCCGGAACGGCAAGTATGACTTCAAGGATGAGGGCGATCCGCGTCAGCAGCGGGGCACCATTTCCTACAATATGCAGTATGACTTCCTGCCGGACCTGTCGCTGTATTCGTTTTCGACTTACGGCCATCGCTATGGCGAGAGCTATCAGGATGCGCGCGTCGCCTCTTCGGAATGGCCCATGTATCCCAACGGTTTCAGCCCGAAGGAGAGCGTTTCGGAAGACGATTACAGCGTCACCCTCGGCCTGAAGGGCGAGAAGTTCGGCTGGAACTGGGATCTCAGCACGACCTATGGCAGCGACCATACGTCGATGGATCTCTTCAACACCGTCAACCCGTCGCTTTATGCGGCAACGGGGGCTTCTCCGACGAGCTTCCACGAAATGGCGTTTACCAACACCCAGTGGACGAACGATTTTGGCATCCATCGCAGCTTCCACACGCCGATCTTCGCAGGCCCGATCAACCTCGCGATGGGCGCACAGTACCGCTACGACGAGTTCGACATCATGTCCGGTGACGCCAACTCGTATTACGGCACCGGCCCACAGGGTCTGCACGGCCTGAGTCCGCAGAACGCCAGTGAAAGCAACCGTGATGTCACGGCAGGTTATGTCGAACTCTCGATGCGCCCACTGAAGAACTGGCAGGTCGATTTCGCCGGGCGCTACGAGTACTATACAGATGCCGGAGACACGAAGACCGGCAAGGTCTCCACGCGCTACGATTTCAACAAGTATTTCGCCCTGCGCGGGACGATCTCGAACGGCTTCAGCGCACCCTCCCTGCTTCAGGAGCACTGGTCCAACCTGTCGGTCGCGCCGACCTATGCAACGGGTTATCTGCCGGTCAATTCCGCTGGCGCGCGCCTGATCGGGGCCAAGCCGCTCCATCCGGAACACACCATGAGCTACAGCGCCGGCTTCACGCTGGACCCGCTGCCGCGCCTGCATATCAGTGTGGATGCGTATCAGATCGCCATCAAGAACCGCATCCTGGCGGCAGGCGTCTATAACGGCGCGAATGCGATCGAAGCCCTTCGTCTCGATGGCTTTACGGTGCCGTCCACGCTGGATTCCAATGCCGTCACGGCTTCCTACTACGCCAATGCGGCCGATACGCGGACGCGCGGCTTGGACGTGACCGCGCGGTACGAAACCCGCTTCCGCGACTGGGGCAAGGTCGACTGGGACGTGGCCCTGAACCTCAACGAAACTGACCTGACCCATGTCGGCAAGGACGGGAACGGCAACAGTCTGCTGAACTCCCAGCAGGCCGCCTACATCACGAGCTATACGCCCAAGAACAAGCTGATCTTCGGTGGAACCTGGCAGTACAAGAAGCTCGGTGTCTCGGTCCATGAAGTCCGCTACGGCCACGCGACCTCGTCCCTGACCTATTACGAAGGCCCGCTGGCCTATTCGAATACCGACTTCATGCGCTACGTGAACAAGGCCCGTTTCGAAACCAATCTGGCCGTGTCCTATCAGGTCCTGCCGCAGCTTGGGCTGACGCTCGGCGGAAACAATGTCGGCAACGCGAAGCAGCGCCGCATTCCCAAGGAATTCCGCTACCTCGGTGCGTTCCAGTATGACTATCAGATTGAACAGCTCGGTTATAACGGTGGATACTACTACCTGCAGGCCAATCTGAACTTCTAGGAAACGCGCTTCATGAGGGTGCCAGACACGGGAGAAAGTCCCTGACAGGGAAGGATTTCCCCCATCGTTCCGGAGCATTGCGCCTGATCGGACCTCTGATTGGGGTCAACGCTCTGGCGTGGCTTCTGGCAGTCCTGCTGTTCCATGGAAACGCCCTTCTTCTGGGCGCCGCCTCCCTGGCCTATGGGCTGGGCCTGCGTCACGCACTGGATGCGGACCATATTGCCGTCATCGACAATGTCACGCGGGCGGCTTTGCGGGAGAGGCGGGAGGCGCGGGCAGCGGGACTGTTTTTCTCGCTGGGTCACTCCACGATCGTCTGTCTGGCCACACTTGTGATCGTCCTCGCCGGACAACATTACCGCACGCAGATCGACGCTTTTGCGACACAGGGCGGCCTGTTCGGAACATGGATCTCTGTCTTGTTCCTGCTTGTCATCGCCACCCTCAACGCCACGACCCTGCATGATCTGTGGCGCAGACGGCGCGGCGCAGAAACCACTTCCCCCGAAATGCCATCCCGAGGCCTCGGCCGACTGCTCGCCCCGGTCCTGCGTCAGGTGTCTGTGAGCTGGCACCTCTATCCGGTCGGGTTTCTCTTCGGTCTGGGCTTCGATACCGCTTCGGAAATCAGCCTTCTGGGCATTTCCATCGTCCAGAACCAGCACGGCCTGCCGATCTGGCAGATCATGATGTTCCCGCTGCTCTTTACCGCCGGAATGGCCCTGCTGGACACGGCCGACAGCGTCCTGATGCACGGCCTGTACCAAAGGGCAGGGCGCAGGATGAACTGGAATCTGGCCCTGACCACCATCTCCGTTATGCTGGCGCTTGTCATTGCGGGGATCGAACTGGTGAACCTTCTTGCGGACCATCTGCCGGGACTGGAAACGCTCACATCTCTCGCCAGCCTGCTGTCCGAGCATTTTGAACTGATCGGCGCGGCTGTCTTCTGCGCCTCCGTCCTCGGATGGCTTCTGCTGCGATCCGGCCGGGAGGAACCTGCATGAGCACGGCAGTCCTTCAGCGCGCCCGGGGCTGGTTCGGCCTGACGGCAAAACTCCGTGACGGTCAGACTGTCCGCGGCGATCTGGAGCAGGGCGGATGCTGCCGCCTCCTTTTCCCGCGCGTGGATGGCGCTTCTCTGGAAGCCGTCACCGTCAATATTTCCGGTGGCATCGCAGGTGGGGACCGGATTGAAGGCCGTATCGCCTGCGCTCCGGACACGGAACTTCTGGTCACATCGCAGGCCGCAGAACGCATCTACCGCGCCCGCGCCAGCGATACGCCTCCCGAAATCCTCACCTCCTGCCGTATCGCGGCCGGAGCCCGGCTGGACTGGCTGCCCCATGGAACGATCTTCTTCGATGGCAGCCAGTTGCGGCGGTACATGAAGGTGGACATGGATGCCTCATCCAGCTTCCTCTTTCTTGAAAGCCGGATATTCGGCCGCACCGGCTCAGGCGAGATCCTCCAGACACTGGCCCTGCGCGACCGGCTGACAGTCCGGCGGGGCGGAAGCCTCATTCTGGAAGACCTCGTGCGGCTGGAAAGCCGCGATGTCTCCGCCCTGATGGCTCGCAAGGCCGTGAGCACGGACCAGTTCGCGGTCGCCACGCTGGTTCTGATTTCGCCGCTCGCGGAAGCGCATCTCGACACCGTGCGGGAGGTGCTGGACGCCATCGCGCCGCATGAGTTTGCAGCATCGGCGTGGAATGGCATGCTGGTTATCCGCGGGGTGGCGTCAGGTGGCTGGTCGCTGGAAAAGACGATCAGACGGATCCTGCCGGTCCTGCGGGACGGGCGCCCCATGCCGGCCACATGGCGGTCATGACACAGAGTTCGTAACGGAGCAGGACATGAAACTTACCCCCCGGGAAAAGGACAAGCTGCTGGTGGCGATGGCGGCGAATGTCGCGCGCCGACGGCTGGAACGCGGTGTCGTGCTCAATTATCCGGAAGCCGTGGCTCTCATCACCGATCACGTCATTGAAGGCGCACGGGACGGAAAAAGCGTGTCCGAACTCATGGCCAGCGGCGGCCGCGTTCTGACGCGCGAACAGGTCATGCAGGGCGTGGCCGAGATGATTCATGACGTGCAGGTGGAAGCAACCTTCCCCGATGGCACAAAGCTGGTGACCGTTCATGACCCGATACGCTGAATCCCTCGCCGCCGAGGCCATTCCCGGCGAAATCCTGCCCGCCGAAGGCGAGATCGTCCTCAACGAAGGCCAGCCGCGCCGGACGCTTCTGGTGACGAATACCGGCGACCGGCCGGTGCAGGTCGGCAGCCATTATCATTTTGCCGAGGTCAATCCGGCCCTGAAATTCGACCGCGCGCAGGCCACAGGCTGGCGTCTCGATGTCGCATCCGGTGGGGCCATCCGGTTTGAACCGGGACAGGACCGCGAAGTCACGCTTGTCCCCCTGCGCGGCCTGCGGCGCGTCGTGGGCTTCCGGGGCGATGTGATGGGGAGTGTGGATCAGTGATGCGTCTTTCCAGACATGACTATGCCGGACAGTTCGGCCCCACGGTCGGCGACCGCCTGCGCCTCGCAGATACCGCGCTCCTCGTCGAGATCGAGCGCGACTACACGACCTATGGCGAGGAAGTCCGCTTCGGCGGCGGCAAGACCATCCGCGACGGCATGGGCCAGTCGCAGGTCACGCGGGCCGAGGGTGCGGCGGATACCGTCATCACCAATGCGGTGATTATCGATCACTGGGGGATCGTGAAGGCCGATATCGCACTCCGCGACGGGCGGATCGCGGCCATCGGCAAGGCGGGCAACCCCGATATCCAGCCGGGCGTGGACATCATTATCGGCCCGGGCACGGAAATCATCGCGGGTGAGGGCAAGATCCTGACCGCCGGCGGGATCGACAGCCACATCCATTTCATCTGCCCGCAGCAGATCGAGGAAGCACTGGCATCGGGCATCACGACCATGCTCGGTGGCGGCACCGGCCCCGCCACCGGCACGGCCGCGACAACCTGCACACCTGGCCCATGGCATCTGGCGCGGATGCTTCAGGCGGCGGAAGCCTTCCCGGTCAATCTGGCCTTCGCGGGCAAGGGCAATGCCTCCCGCCCGGACGGGCTGCAGGAAATGGTGCGCGCCGGGGCCTGCTGCCTCAAACTGCATGAAGACTGGGGCTCAACCCCCGCCGCCATCGACTGCTGCCTGAGCGTTGCGGACCGCATGGACGTGCAGGTCATGATCCATACCGATACGCTGAACGAAAGCGGCTTCGTCGAGGACACGATCGCCGCCTTTCAGGGCCGCACGATCCACGCCTTCCATACGGAAGGCGCGGGCGGAGGCCATGCTCCGGACATCATCCGCGTGGCAGGCCTGCCCAACGTCCTGCCGTCCTCGACCAACCCCACGCGCCCGTTCACCGTCAACACGCTGGACGAACATCTGGACATGCTGATGGTCTGCCATCACCTGGACCAGCGCGTGCCGGAAGACATCGCTTTCGCCGAAAGCCGCATCCGCCGCGAGACGATCGCCGCCGAGGACATCTTCCATGACATGGGCGTGCTTTCGATGATGTCGTCGGACAGTCAGGCCATGGGCCGTGTCGGCGAAGTCCCGCTGCGCACATGGCAGACGGCCCATAAAATGAAAATCCAGCGCGGCTCTCTGCTCGGGGACGGGGCCGCTGATAATGCCCGTGTGAAGCGCTATATCGCCAAATACACCATCAACCCCGCCATCTCGCATGGGCTGTCCCATGAAGTCGGATCGGTCGAAGTCGGCAAGCTCGCGGATCTGGTCCTGTGGGATCCTGCTTTTTTTGGCGTCAAACCCGATCTGGTCATCAAGGGCGGCGCCATCGTCTATGCGATGATGGGCGATCCCAACGCCTCGATCCCCACGCCGCAGCCCGTGCATGGGCGCATGATGTTCGGCGGCTATGGCGGCGCGCTGACCCATACCAGCCTGACCTTCGTGTCACAGGCCGCGCTGGAAGACGATATCGGCCGCAAGCTGGGTCTGCGCCGGCCGCTCTCGGCCGTCTCGAACGTGCGCGGCGGGATCGGCAAGCGCAGCATGATCCATAACGACGCCATGCCCCATATCGAAGTTGATCCCGAAACCTATGAAGTGCGGGCCGATGGCGTGCTCCTGACCTGCGAGCCCGCCGAAGTCCTGCCCATGGCCCAGAGGTATTTCCTGTTCTGATGACCCAAATCCTGGATATCCTTCCCGCCGGAAGTTGGCCCGAAACCGAGGCCAGCGGCACCTTCGCCGCCGATTATGAAGGGCGGCATCGTCGCCGGATGATGCTGACCCTGCAAAACGGCGAGAAAATCCGGCTAGAGTTGGAACATGCCCGCCTGCTTCAGGCCGGGGAGGGGCTGCGTCTGGAGGATGGCCGCATCATCCGCGTGGAAGCCCTGCCCGAAGAGCTGATGGAAGTCACGGCCCACAGCCCCCTGCAACTGCTTCAGCTCGCATGGCATCTCGGCAACCGCCATCTGCCCGCCGCCATTTCGGAACACGCCATCCTCGTGCGCCGCGATCACGTCATTGCCGACATGATCCACGGTCTGGGCGGGCATGTGCGCATGGTGGAAGCGCCGTTCGACCCGGAAAGCGGGGCCTATGCCTCCCGCGCGGGCGGCCACGAGCCGCACCACCACGGGGACGGGCACCATCACCACACGCATGACTGAAACCCCGCTCCCGGAAGCAGGAGCCGCCTTCCTGCGCCTCCTGTCCTGGGTGTCGCCCGCTTTTCCGACGGGCGGATACGCCTACAGCCACGGTCTGGAATGGGCGGTGGAAAGCGGAGACGTCACGGATGTCGCAACCCTCTGCGACTGGATCGGCTGCCTGCTGGAGCACGGCGCGCCGGGCAGCGACCTGATCGTTCTTCAGGAAGCCTGGAAGACTGCGGACGATATGCCCCGCCTGCGCGAACTGGCAGAATTTGCCTGCGCCTGCGCCTCCTCGCGGGAGCGCTATGACGAAACCGTCTATCAGGGCGAAGCTTTCCTCAAGGCCGCATCCGTCTGGCCGGTCACGCCCGATCCGTCCGAACTGCGCGGTACGCGCTGGCCGCTGCCGGTGGCGCAGGGACTGGTGTTCCGGCGCGGCGGTCTGGCGCTGGAACAGGCGCTGCTCTCGGGTGGATACGCCACCATCGCCGCTCTCGTATCCGCAGCCGTCCGTCTGGTCCCGCTCGGGCAGACGGACGGCCTGCACGCGCTGGCCAAGCTGGAACCGCTTCTTTCGCGCGCCGTGACCGTTACGAAAAACCGGACCCTGGACGATGTCGGGGGCGCCTGCTTCCGCTCCGACCTCGCGGCCATGCATCACGAAACCCAGACAACAAGGTTGTTCAGAACATGACAAAAGCAAAACACGGCCCGCTGCGGGTCGGGATCGGCGGCCCGGTCGGAACGGGCAAGACGGCGCTGATGGATGCCCTGTGCCGGACCTTCCGCGACGATTACAACATCGCCGCCATCACGAACGACATCTACACGCGCGAAGACGCCGAGTTCCTGACCCGCGCAGGCTCGCTCCCGCCGGAGCGGATCAAGGGGATCGAAACGGGCGGCTGCCCCCACACGGCCATCCGCGAAGACGCCAGCATCAATCTGGCAGGCATCGCCGAACTGACGGAGCGCTTCGAGGGGCTGGATCTGGTTCTCGTGGAGAGCGGCGGCGACAATCTGGCCGCGACCTTCAGCCCTGAACTGGCGGACCTGACGATTTATGTGATCGACGTTTCGGCCGGAGACAAGATCCCCCGCAAGGGCGGCCCCGGCATTACCCGGAGCGACCTTCTGGTCATCAACAAGATCGATCTCGCACCCTATGTCGGTGCCGATCTGGGCGTGATGGACCGCGACAGCAAAAAGATGCGCGGCACACGGCCCTTCGTCTTCGCCAATATCCGCGCCGGCGAGGGCGTCCCTGCCATTGCCCGCTTCATCATCGAACAGGGCGGCCTCTAAAGACCTGCTCCGGCTGCCCCTGCGAGAAGGGCAGCCGGAGCGGCGTTTCAGGCTTTGTCAGCGCCCTTGGAGCGCTGAAGCATCCCGAACAGGTCGCGCGGATCATCCGGATCGGCCAGCATATCGAGCTTCTCATACAGGCCGGTGGCTTCCAGCCTGTCGCGCACATAGCGCAGCGCCGAGAAATCCTCGATCGCAAAACCCACGGAATCAAACAGCGTGATCTGGCTCTCACTGGCGCGGCCCTTGGCCTCGCCGTTGATGACCTGCCACAGCTCCGTCACCGGATGGTCTTCGGGAAGCTGCTGGATCTCGCCTTCAATGCGCGTCTGCGGCGGATATTCCGCAAAGATGGAGGACCGCAGCAGGATATCGCGCTGAAGCTCCGTCTTGCCCGGGCAGTCCCCACCCACTGCGTTGATGTGAATCCCCGCGCCAACCATGTTGTCGGACAGGATCGTCGCGCACTGCTTGTCAGCCGTGACGGTCGTGATGATGTCTGCCCCGTCCACGGCCTCTTCACTGCTGTCGCAGATCGTGATGTCGAAGCCCTGTCCGCTCAGATTGCGGGCGCATTTCTCCGAAGCCGTCCGGTCCAGATCATACAGCCGCAGCGCCCGGATCCCGACGATCTCGCGGAACGCCATGGCCTGGAACTCGGACTGCGCACCGTTGCCGATGATCGCCATCGTCTTCGCGTTTGCCGGTGCCAGATATTTCGCAGCCATGGCCGAGGTCGCGGCCGTCCGAAGGGCCGTCAGCAGCGTCATTTCGGACAGGAGCGTCGGATAACCCGAAGCCACATCCGCCAGCATGCCGAATGCCGTGACTGTCTGAAGGCCTTCCTTCGTGTTCTTGGGATGGCCGTTGACGTATTTGAACCCGTACAGGCTGCTGTCGCTCGTCGGCATCAGTTCGATGACGCCTTCAGCCGAATGCGCGGCCACACGCGGCGTCTTGTCGAATTCCGGCCAGCGCTTGAAGTCGGCTTCAAGATACTCCGCAAGCTCGCGCAGGAAGGTCTCGATTCCGATGGTGTGGACCAGCGCCATCATGTTCTCGACCGAGACGAACGGCACGAAGGCGAGATGGGAAGGGGCAGGGGCGGAGAAAGTCATCTCAGTAGGTCCTGGTCTTGCGTTCGAGAACACGGCGGCCAAAGAGGCTGGCGGCCAGATCGGTCATGAGCAGGGCGGTCTTGGCGCGGACATCGAGGAACGGATTGAGTTCCGCCAGATCCAGCGACGTCACGAGCCCGCTGTCATGCAGCATCTCCATGATGAGATGCGCCTCACGGAAGGTCGCGCCACCATTGACGGTGGTGCCGACGGCTGGTGCGATATCCGGATCAAGAAAATCCACGTCCAGGCTGACATGCAGCCGGCCATTGGCAGCGCGAACGCGGTCCAGAAAGCTGTTCAGCGGACCGACAATGCCCTGCTCGTCAATGGCGCGCATGTCAAAAACGGTGATGCCGATTTCCGCAACGTGGCGCTTCTCGGCCTGATCGACGGATCGGATGCCCATCATGCACATATTGCGCGGATCGACGGGCGCGACAGGCGGCGGAAAGCCCTCGAACCCCGACTGTCCCGTGAAATAGGCGACCGGCGTGCCGTGCAGATTGCCGCTCGTCGTCGTATGCAGCGTATGCAGGTCAGTATGGGCGTCCAGCCACAGGACGAACTGGGGCTGCCCCAGATCCTGCGCATGACGCGCCACACCCGACACCGTCCCGGCGGACATGGAATGATCGCCCCCTAGGAAAATCGGGAAGTCGCAGGCCTTCGCCATCTCATAGGCCCGCTCACCGACGCTTTTCGTCCAGGCGATGATCGCGTCCAGATTGCGCACGGCAGGGTTGGAATGGCTCACATCCGGCATCGCGGCGGGCACGGCGTCTCCCACATCCTCAACCTGCCATCCGAGTTCCTGCAGGATTTCGGGCAGTCCCGCGATGCGAAAAGCCGTCGGGCCCATGATGCAGCCTCTTTCGGAGGTTCCGCTCTGGGTGGGGACTCCCAGAATCTGGCACGTCTTCATCTCAACTCCTTTCCGATACTCTGCGCCGGGGCTTCAGCCCTGACGCGAAAAATGGCTGACAAACCTGTCGAAGCGCTCATCCATACCGCCTTTGAACAGATCCTGCGGGGTCCCCTGGACGCGGACGGTTCCTTTTTCCAGAAACACGACCCGGCTTGAGACATCCCGCGCAAACGCCATTTCATGCGTGACAATCAGCATGGTCCTGCCCTCGGCGGCCAGACCCTGCATGACTTTGAGCACTTCCCCGACCAGTTCCGGGTCCAGCGCGGACGTCGGCTCGTCAAACAGCAGGACGCGCGGGCGCATGACGATGGCGCGGGCAATCGCGACCCGCTGCTGCTGCCCGCCGGAGAGCTGGGACGGATAGTAATCCGCCCGGTTCAGCAGACCGACACGGTCCAGCGCCTTTTCGGCTTCCTCACGCACCTCGTGGCGGTTGCGCCCCTGAACATGGACCGGCCCTTCCATGACGTTCTGCAACACCGTCCGGTGGCTCCACAGGCAGAAGTTCTGGAACACCATGCCGACCTGCGACCGCAGGCGGTTGACCTGCCGCGCATCCGCAATCTGCCGCTCTGCGCCCTTCATGCGGAAACGGACATCCTCGCCCAGCACGTTGAGCGTGCCGCCCGAAGGGACTTCCAGAAGGTTCAGACAACGCAGGAACGTGGATTTTCCTGAACCGGAAGCCCCCAGGATCGAAATCACCTCACCTTCATGCGCGTCCAGATCAACGCCCCGCAGGACGTCCAGGGCGCCATAGCGTTTCGTCAGGCCAGTAGCGCTGATGACGAGGGAGGCGGACAGGGCTCCTGTGGCGGACTGGATCGGTTCCATGGAAACTCCGGAAAAGACGGGCGCGCCCGGGTCAGACCCGGCGACAGGGCGTGAGGCGGCGTTCAAGGAGATGGACCCCCGTGGCAATCACGAAAGTCAGGACAAGATAGATCAGACCCGCAACCGTGAAGATTTCTTCCGAACGATAGGTCTTCGAGACCAGCCTGTAAGCCAGACCCGTAACATCCATCAGCGTAATCACACTCGCGAGCGACGTTGCTTTGAGCAGCAGGATGGCCTCGTTGCCGTAATTGGCCAGCCCGTATTGCAGAGCCTGCGGCCAGATGATCCGCCGGCGCAGCAGCAGCCCGGACATGCCCATCGCGCGCGCCGCCTCGATCTCCCGCGCGGGAACGGCCGCGATGGCGCCACGGATGATTTCCGCACCATAGGCCGAGGTGTTGAGCGAGAGCGCGAGTATGGCGCACCAGTACGCCTGCTGCAGGAACGGCCACGCAAAGGAGGCGCGCAGAAAATCGATCTGCCCGAAGCCGTAATAGACGATGAAAATCTGCACCAGCAGCGGCGTGCCCTGAAAGAGCATCACATACAGCGCAGCCAGCCAGCGCGCCGGAGCAAACCGGCTCCCGGCCAGGGCAGCGATCCCGACCGCCAGCACAAACCCCGCGCAGAGCGACGTTGCTGCCAGCCGGAGGGTCAGCGGCACACCTGTGAGGAGTGTCTTTGCTGTTGCGGAAAGAAAAGGCCAGTCCATCCTATCGCCCCCAGCAGCGTGCAAGACGTCTCTCGACAGTCCGGATGCCCAGCGCCGTAACCTGCCCCATGACAAGATAGAGCAGCGCAGCCACACCGTAGAACAGCAGCGGCTGCCGTGTGGCGCCGGACGCAATCGTGGACTGCCGGAGAAGTTCGACGAGCCCGATGATGGACAAAAGCGCCGTTTCCTTGAGAACGGACTGCCAGATATTGCCCAGCGCAGGCAGCGCAAACCGCAGGGTCTGCGGCGCTATGACACGCCACAGCAGGATAAAGCTGGACATGCCGCAGGCCTTGCCCGCTTCGATCTGCCCACGCTCCAGCCGTAGATAGGCGCTGCGATAGACCTCGGTCTGATAGGCCCCCGAAACCAGCCCGATGGCCACGACACCGATGATGAAAGAGGACAGGGAGAAGAACCCCGGAAACCCCGCCAGATGCATCAGCCGCGTCAGTGCGAGCGAGCCCCCGAAATAGAAAAGATAGACGACGAGGATCTCCGGAATTCCGCGGAAGACTGTCGTATAAAATGTTCCGAGCCAGCGCAGGCTCCGGGACGATGCCAGCTTGAGCGCCGCCCCTGCCGCACCAAGCAGACTGCCCAGCGCAAAGCTGCACACCGCCGCCACGAGCGTCAGCCCGGCCGCCAGCAGCAGGAGCTTCCCCCAGCCTTCCGGGCCAAACCCGATGAGCGTGAAGGCCGGTGTGCTCACGCGGCGTCTCCCGCGTCAAAGCGCCTGCCGCTGAACGGCGCCAGCAGCGGATCAACCGTCCCGCTGACCAGAGAGCGTCCCACAACATCGCCCACCGCCGGCGAAAGCTGGAACCCATGCCCGCAGAACCCGAAAACATGCCACAGATCCGGCGTGCCTTCGCCCGGCCCGATCACGGGAATCCCGTCCGGCGTCGCGCCTTCAAGCCCGGTCCATGTCCGCAGGACCGGCACATGCGCCAGAGCAGGGAACGCCTCAAGCGTGGCGGCCGCGCCCTCGGGCATCCGGTCCATGACGGTAAAGGACGTGTCATGATCCGCGCAGGGCTTTCCAAGAATGCCCCCGCCGATCACCAGCGATCCAACAGCGCTCTGCTTGAAGGACAGCGGACGGTCGATCCCGATGACAACGGGCTCAAGGAACGGCTGCGCCCGTGCCGTGACCATCATGGAGGGGGCGACCACCTTCAGCGGCAGCGTCTGCCCCGCCATGGCCGCCACCTGAGCCCCCCAGGCGCCGGCACAGTTGAGCAGAACCCCCGCTTCATACCGCCCCGACGACGTCTCAACGAACCATCCGCCGCCCGGCAGACGCTCCAGTCCCAGAACACGGCAGTTCTCGACGATCTTTGCGCCCGCCGCCATGGCTGCCTGTCTGAAAGCCCGGGTTGACGCGGCCGGATTGGCATGTCCGTCCCCGCGCGAAACAAGCCCGCCCAGAGCCTGCTGCGTCAGACCGGGCAGCATTTTCCGGACTTCCGTGGCGGAGAGAAGCTCTTCCGCCCCCAGTCCCCGCTGTTCCATCTCCTGCGCGCGGCCCAGCGTCCAGGACATCTCCGCCTCATCAAGCGCCACCGCGATCTGCCCGACGCCGAGCCGAACCTCACAGCTTTCCGCAGCCCCTGCACCAACAAGCCGGTCGAGATGGCGCCAGTGCTCCATGGCCAGTTCGGACAGCGGATATTCCCGCCAGTCCCGCATCAGCGTCCGCAGGCCCCCGGCATTGACGCTGGAGGCATGACGCCCCGCGACGTTCTTGTCGAGCAGCGTGACACGCCAGCCCGCACGCGCCAGGAACAGGGCGATCGAACAGCCCTGAAGTCCGGCACCGATGATCAGGGCGGTTTCATTCTGCCGGGGCATTGACCGTATCCTCTGATGCATTTTCGGGCTTGTCTTCCAGTGTCAGCCGGATGGTGGCCCGGGGGTCAAGACCCGACAGCGTCGCCACCGCCCCAAGCGGGATCGGCCGGATCGGCGGCCGTCCCCGGAATGTTGGCGGACAACCCGCAGCACGCGTCTCATCCTGAAGCAGCCGTGCCGCCGTCACCATGCAGCTTCGGCCCTGACACGGCCCCATACCGCAGCGTGTTTCGCCGCGCAGTGCATCCATGTTCCGAAAGCCCGAGCGGATTTTCTCCCGCAGTTCCCCGGCCGTCAGCTCCTCGCAGCGGCAGACGATCGTGTCATCATCGGGCAGCTTCTGCGCTAAGCCGGGCGGAAACGCCGCATCCAGAAACGGGCGCACGGAAAGCGCCTTGCCAACCGCCCGCAGAGCCTCTGCGGACGGTCCCGCACCGTGATCCAGCGCCGCCAGAATGGCCTGCGCGGCCACTCTGCCATGCGCCATGGCGGCATCCGCGCCCCCGATCTTCCGGGCATCGCCCGTAACGCGCAGCACACAGGGCCCTGCGGACATTTCCGGCGGAAGGGTAGAGGCGCCCAGCCCGTCCGGCGTCGTCGCCGGACGCCAGCTCGCATTGGACCCGTCCCATTGCAGACGCAGCCCCGCCGCATTGGGGATATCGATCGCAGGCACGATCCCGTCATGGACGATCAGCAGATCACAGGGCAGCGTCCGCCGCTTGCCACCGACCGTAAAGCTGACGCTCTCGACGCTCTGCGTCCCATGCGCGGCCAGGTTCTCAAGCCCCGTCACGGATTCCACCCCCGCCAGCTTCAGACGCCCCAGCCAGCCCAGCCCCTTCACAAGCGGCACAAGCCCGCCCGGACGCAGATGCCGCATAGCTCGCACACTATCGGAAAGCCGGTCGGTCCGGCCCACCAGCGCCGGTTTGACGCCAAGCTGGTGCAACTGGTTGGCCAGAAGCAGCAGCAGCGGACCCGTCCCCGCCAGAACAATCCTGCCCGAAGGCTTCAGATGCCCGGCCTTGAGCAGCGTCTGCACCGCACCAGCCGTCATGACGCCGGGCAGTGTCCAGCCCGGGAACGGCACAGGCCGCTCCATCGCTCCATGCGCGAGCAGAACCTGTCGCCCACGCACATAGCCGGCGTTCATGCCCTGCAGCCAGCCCACGGTTCCATCGGGCCGCACTTCCCACACGGTGGTCTGCGGCCGGTAATCAATTCCGGAAAATGCCCGGAAACGCCGGATCAGATCCGCCCCCGCCCGATAGGCAGGCCCCAGCGCGGCCAGAAGGCTCTGGCCTGCGGGGCTCGTGTCGCACAGATTGGCTTCAAGGCTCCGGAAAATCTGGCCGCCGGGCGCAGGCTGCATGTCCAGCACGATGACGGAGCGACCCGCCTCCGCCAGTTCGACCGCAGCCGCCATTCCGGACGGCCCGCAACCGACGATGATGACATCCGCATCAGGGAGTGGCGCGTTGATGCTCATGGGACGGACGGCTCCAGCGCCGGTGGCGCCCCGGCCTGCCGGCGTACCTTCATGCCGTCGCGCACCAGCGTCAGGCAGGCCTGCCGGTTCCCGATGCCGTCGATTTCGACGAGACATTCAAAGCAGTGCCCGATCATGCAGTAGGGCAGGCGTGGCGCGCCGGAAACCGGTGTCAGGCGGTTATACGGCACCCCGGCCCGCAGCAGACAGGCCGCAACGGTCTCACCCGCACGGGCTCGGACCGGCTGCCCGTCAACAGACAGGGTGACCGCATCGGTGAGGGGGGCGAGGTCTGAAAACATCTTCGGTCCCGGTTGAAGGCCAGAGGAATGGCCAGGGGAATAGGCAAAGGCGGGGCGCGTTACGGACTCATTCATGGATCGAGATATCCGTGCCGAACCATTTTTCTGACAGCTTCTGATTGGTGCCGTCGCGATTGACGGATGTCAGGGCCGCGTCAAAGGCATTGCGCAGCGCATCATCATCCGGGCGGAAGGCGATATTGGTCGTGTTCGACCCCAGCACCCCGCCCGAGAATGTTGGCCCGGTCATGACGAGCGCTCCTTTGGGGGCCGCCTCCATCATCGTCCCGAAGGTGGTGACATTGGCGATGGCAATATCGATGCGCCCGGCAATCAGCTCCAGTCCAAGCTGGTCGAGGGAAGGGTATTCCATGATCTTCAGGCCCTGAAGATAGGCATCGGCAAACCCCGCGGCCGTCGAGCCCGTCTGCACTCCGATGACCTTCCCGGCCAGGGCAGTCTTCAGTTCGGCAAGGGCTGCCTGCGCCTCCTGCGGCCCGCGCGTCAGATCAAAAGGCACACCCGTATGGGCCAGACGGGTCAGGGACCCTGTGCCCGAGGTCAGAAAACCGTTCGGCGCCCGGGTATAGGGATGCGAGAACGAGACAACTTTGCGCCGCTCGTCCGTAACGCCCATGGACGCAATTATGGCGTCGTACTGCCCCACGCGAAGCCCGGGGATAAGCCCGTTCCAGTCTTGTGTGACGACCTTGCAGGTTGCATGCATCCGCTCGCAGAGCACTTTTACGAGGTCCATTTCATACCCGGCATAGGACCCGTCCGGTTTGGCAAAGGCCCAGGGCGGATACGTGCCTTCCGCACCGATGGTAATGTGGTGGGGAAAGTCTTCTGCAACGGCAGACGCCTTAAACGTCCCGAACAGGCACGCCCCAGACAGGACCGGAAGAAGCAGACATGTCGCACGAACAGCCATTCATGAAGTTCCCGCCAGGGTGTGAGGGAAAGGATCACTCACCTGCTTTATGGCCTTGAGTTCGATATCGGAATATATTTCTTCTTGGCAGAAAGCGTAAGCTGAGCTTACGCTTTAGGGATGCAGCCCCACCGTATTCCGTCCCTGAACTGGCTTCGTGTCTTCGATGCCGCCGCAAGGCACCAGAGCTTTGCCTCCGCCGGACGCGAGCTGAACATGTCCGCCGCCGCTGTCAGTCAGCAGATACTGGCGCTGGAAACCTATCTCAAAAAACCCCTGTTCCTCCGAAGCGCCAACAAGGTCCGCCTCACGCTGGAAGGCAACGAGTTCCTGCCGACCATTCAGGTCTCCCTCCGCGCCATCGAGGCCAAATCCGCCTCCCTGTTTCCCAGACGGGACGTGGAACGTGTCTCCCTCGTCGCCAGCCAGCTGATGGCCATGAGCTGGCTGCCCCGCCGCCTGTCGGCTTTTGAAAAAAAGCATCCCTCGGTGCGTGTGGATCTCATTACGGAAGACTCCCAGCGCAACGGAGAGCCGGACCTCGCAATCCGCTTTGATTACGTCATGACAACGCGGGAGCATCCGGGCTGGCTGATGGGGATCAGCCATGTCGTGGTCGGACAGCCGCAGGATGTGGAACGCATCACCACGGCAGAGGCTGTCATGGACTACAAGCTGCTTGACGTCCGCTCGCATGCCGTGGGCTGGAATACGCTACTGTCGCGCTATTCCGGTATTTCTGGTGACTCCGCGCTGATGGTTGAGTCTGTAGATACGACGCCCCTGGCTCTCATGATGGTCAAGGAAAGCGCGGCTCTGGCTCTTGTTCCGTGGCCAGCGGCCCAGAATCTCGTTGAAGCATTGGGGCTTGCTGTCTGTAACACTCTTCCCGCTATTCCAGGTCTTGGAAACTATTATATCGAACAGTTTTCAGGTCACGGTATTCGCCCTGTCATCCGGACATTGTTCAACGAACTGCGCAGGAATTAGGTGTTTTAATTCTGTTCGCAGATAGCATGCTATTTTGCCTGGTATGGGACCCACATGCGCAAGAAGACGATTGGACACCTGTCGCAGCGTCTGGCGACACGTCGTTTTCTTGATGGAAAGGTGTCCATTCTTCGGGAAAAGTGGTCGAAGACCATACCGTTCGCCGTCTCGTCTCACGACCCGTTTTGAGATGCGATGATGAGAGTCGTTCTGGAGCCCTGCTGTTGCCGGTGGTGCGGATGCGAAGGAAAAGTATCCCGTTTCTTTACGCGGGCTTGGAATGCGTAGGGGGCCGCCTCCATCGTCATGCGTCAGACCGAACTCAGCATCAGGCTGGTTTCTGAATTGAGGACGCCGTCGGTCATGCGGACTTCCCGAAGGACACGGTCAAAGTTCTGAAGGGTATCGGTGCGGATTTCTGCGATGAGATCCCAGGCGCCGTTTGTGGTGTGCAGTCTGTAGAGTTCAGGGATGGCGCGCAGGGAGCGGATTACGGATGTCGTTGATTTCCCGGCGACTTCGATCAGCATGATGGCTCGGATATCGTCGTGATGTTCCCGTGCCCGGACGGTGAAGCCGAGGATGGCGCCGCTTTGCAGCAGCCGGTCCAGCCGTGCCTGCACGGTGGCGCGCGATATGCCGATGATGGAGGCCAGTTTCGCAACGGGTGCGCGGCCGTCTTCACGCAGGATGGCAATCAGGCTGCGATCGATGTCGTCAAAAATGTGCATGATGCGTTCTGCCATGAATGGATCAGCAATATGGATAATATTACCATATATTATGGACAGAGCGCATATTCATCCTGACAGATCGTCGGGGCACGATCCTCCTGTGGCAGAGAGCAGGAGGCATTATGGTTCAGTATGTTGGCGTTGAAAATCTTGTCCGGCTGGTGCGCGCGGTCGGGCTGGAAACATTTCTGACGGAATTGGCTGGATATGTTGAGGAAGACTTCCGCCGCTGGCCGGAATTCGACAAGACGCCCCGTGTGGCCAGTCATTCTTCCAATGGTGTGATTGAACTGATGCCAACGGCGGATGATGCGCTTTACAGCTTCAAATATGTCAATGGTCATCCCTGCAATACCCGTGAAGGACTTCAGACCGTGACGGCATTCGGAGTTCTCGCGGATGTGAAGTCCGGCTATCCGCTCATGCTGTCCGAAATGACGCTTCTGACGGCTCTTCGGACGGCTGCCACCTCCGCAGTTGCAGCGCGATATCTGGCGCGTCGGGACAGTCGGGTTCTGGCGATCATTGGGCTTGGGGCGCAGTCGGAATTCCAGGCAACGGCTTTTGGGGCGCTGCTGGGGATCACGCGGGTGCAGGTCTATGATGTTGATCCTGTCGCAACCGAAAAATTCTGTGAGAACATGCGGGGGCGTGGTCTGGAGATCGCAGTGGCACGCAGCAGCCAGGATGCCGTGACGGGGGCAGACATCATCACGACAATTACGGCTGACAAGCTGAAAGCCACGATCCTGTCCGACAACATGATCGGGGCGGGTGTGCATATCAATGCCGTAGGCGGGGACTGTCCGGGCAAGACGGAGTTGCAGGCGACGATCCTGAACCGGGGCCGGGTTTTCGTGGAATATCCGGAACAGACCCGTATTGAAGGGGAGATCCAGCAGATGCCGGACGATTTTCCGGTGACGGAGCTGTGGCAGGTTATTGCCGGTGAAGCCCAGGGCCGTCGTTCCGAAGTGGAGATCACGATCTTTGATTCCGTAGGGTTTGCGACGGAAGATTTTTCTGCTCTGCGCTACCTCAGAGACAGGGTCCATGGGACCGCTTTCTATACGGATATTGATCTGGTGGCCGAGCCGGAAGATCCGCGGAATCTTTTTGGTCTTCTCAACCAGAACCGAGTGCATTCAGTTTTTACGGGAGCGCTTCCATGATGTCTTTCTCGGTTCAGGCTCCGGGAGCCGTGGTCATGATCCGTCCGCATCATTTCCATCCCAATCCGGAGACGGAAAGGGATAATGTCTTTCAGACCCGGGACGGGACGCGGACAACTGTCGAGATCGCGGCGCAGGCCCATGCCGAAGTGACGCGGGCGGCTGAAACGCTCGAACAGGTGGGCGTGAAAGTGCATCTGTTCGAGGACAAGACCAGGGAGACGCCGGATTCCGTGTTTCCCAACAACTGGTTTTCCACGCATGCAGGGGGGCATGTCGCGATTTATCCGATGTTTTCTCCCAACCGGCGCAGGGAGCGTCGGGGGGATGTCATCGAGATGCTCAAGCACCGGTATCGCGTGCAGGATGTCATTGATTATTCAGGGCTGGAGCAGGATGGGCTGTCGCTGGAAGGGACGGGGGCGATGGTGCTCGACCATATCAGCCGGATTGCCTATGCGGCCAAGTCCAACCGGACCAATGAAGTTGCGATGGAGCGTTTCTGCACACATTTCAATTTTGAACCGATTGTGTTCGATGCGGCGGATGAGGCGGGGCGGCTTATCTATCATACGAATGTCCTGATGTGTGTCGGGACCAGTTTTGCGATGATCGGGCTGGAAACGATCGGCAATATGCGGCGTCGGCAGGAAGTGCGGGATCGTCTGGCGGAGAATGGTCGTGACATTGTTGAGCTGACCTTTGGGCAGATCAATGATTTTGCCGGGAATGCGCTGGAGCTGTCCGGGGCGCAGGGGCGTGTTCTGGCGCTGTCAGGCCGCGCGCTCAGGGCCCTGCGGCCGGATCAGGTCCGGGTGATCGAGCGTTCTGCGACGCTTTTGCCGCTGGATGTGCCAACGATTGAGCTGGCTGGCGGCTCCGTTCGCTGCATGATGGCGGGCATTCATCTGACGCCTCGCCTTGCCCGCAGGGGCTGAAACCGGGCGTATCAGGCCGGGGTACCGGCTGTTTTTTCCTGAAAGGACAACAGGTCGGCGTGCAATGTGGGCCAGTGACGGTCGCCTGAATTGATGTTCACTTCACGGTCGAGCGTCAGGCGTGTGCCGGAGAACCGAAGGGTTATCGTGTCGCGGAATGCCGTTTCCGGAAAATGCCAGACAAGTTCAAGGCAATCTGTGGAGAGCCAGCGTGCTCCGGCGACGACCGGGGTGTCGCGCAGGAGATAGCCGTGATGCAGGGAGGCACCCGGCATCGTGGAAATACCGCGGATCCAGTCTGTGAGACCACATTGGATGCTGTGTGCGCCAGTGGAGTCCACAAGGGTGAAACGGATCATTTCCGGCGTGGTGTCGAGCACGATCCCGCTGATATCCAGGGGGTTGTCGTGCATGTGCCACCGTGTTTCGCCCTTCTGGGAAGGGAAGTTTTCGCACGGCGCGATCGGGGGTGGTTTTTTCCAGGAAAGAAGCCGGTTCCGCAATGCGACGTCTTCGGACGCCTTGCCGCCTGCGATGAGAGCATGCGGGAAATATTGCCTGATATGCGGCAGGATCGCGGCGCTGTTTTCCATGGCGCCCTGGAGGACCAGTACGCTTTCCTGCTCGGGGAAAACAAGGACTGCCTGAACGAAGACGCCAAGGGCGGCGTAGTAGCCGTCTCCGACAACCCAGTGATAACCGTAGGTTTGCGTGCCCTGTGGCTGTGTGGCTGCCGTGACCCATGAGGCCGGCAGGAGTGTGCGGCCGTTCCATCGTCCGTTCTGGAGATGCAGGATACCGAGGCGGAGCATGTCTTCGGTCGTCAGGCTCAGGCCGTTGCCCCCGGGATTGATGCCATCAGGGCCGATATCCCAGTGTTCTCCATGAATTCCGAGCGGAAGGAAAAGGCGGGGCCGCAGATAAGCGTGGAGTGTCTCGCCGGTTACTCTCGTGACAATGGCTGAAAGCATATAGCTCGCGGCGCTGGAATACACGTAAGTCGTTCCGGGATCGTTCACAACGGGGATACGAAAGAATTCGTCGGTCCAACTGGTTCTGATGCCACGCCAGATGGAGCCGGACACTTCCGAAGCGTGTCCTGTCCGCATTTCCAGAAGATGTTTGACGGTGATTTTTGCCGTTCGTTCACCTGAGGTCGCCTTTGCTTCGGGGAAGAAGCTGGTGATCCGGTCGTCCAGCGACAGGCGGCCTTCGTTTACAAGTAGGCCGATCGCGCAGGCCGTCACGCTTTTGGTGACGGAATGGGTCATGCGTCGGGACTGTGGCTGGTAGGGCCATCGCCAGCCTTCCGCGACAACGGCGTCCTTTCGCCATAGCATCATGGCATGGAGTTCGAGGCCGGCTGCTTCGATGCTGTCGAGCCAGGCGGAAATCGCGCCGGCATCGACATGTCTTTCAGAAGGCGTCGCCCGGGGAAGCGCAGAGGCCGATACGGCATACGGGTGGGGTATGTGAGAACTCTTATTCAACAGCCTACAACCCACAAAATCTGGAAAACCGTCTGCCGCCTGGACATGTTTGCCTGTTACGCGCGAAAGTGCGACAAGTCAATGTGTTGTATTACTGAGCAAGATAATACAAATTATCCTGTGTGGTGAGCAATGCCCTCCCGGCCTTCCTGTTTCTATCGGGGAAGTGTTTCTGGTTTGACGGCCTGTCGCAGCTGTGGCCACATCCGGGCATAGCCGGATGGCGTCAGATGCAGTCCGTCGAGGGTCAGATCCGCGGGCAGGGTTCCTTCGGCATTGGCCAGAGCGGAAAAATAATCCGCATATGCGTCATGACGGCTTGCGGCGAAACTGCGCAACCAGGCATTGGCGGCTTTGATGGTTTCTGGGTCCCGGTCGAGGGCAGCGCAGCTCTTGCAGGGGGTAATCGCAGCGATGATGACCCGGATATGATGCGATTGCGCAATATCTGCCATGGCGGTCACGTTGCGTGCGATCCGTGCGAGCACGGCGCTGCGTGCGGCTTCTGGCGGCCCGGCATAGACGCGGGCATCGTTTGCGCCACCAGCGATGACAACCGCAACGGGATCAAGCGCGACGACGTCATCTTCGAACCGGAGCAGCATCTGATCGGTGTTCTGGCCGGGGACACCCCGGTTGAGGACATTGACCGTCTGGGGGAAAGGACGTTCATCCGGTTTCCAGTGGAACGTGATGGAATCACCGATCATGACGATGCGCGGGCGCCGGTCGGTGCCGGATTTCAGGGCGGCGTTTGCCTGTTCGTAGACGTGCAGGTCGGCGAGGTCGGCCTGTTGCATCAGATATTTGGCGGCGAAATCATGCACGGAAAGCTGTGGCAGGCCGTGGCGGTCTTCTGCAACGGGCGCGGCCGTCGCGGGGTGCTGTGCCATGAGCAGGACAAGGAGGCCTGCTGCAATCGTGTTCACAGGACGCATGGGGCTGTTCCTTGTCATCAGGGAGAAAGTTGAAGCCTGTTTGTCCGGATGGAACCGGTCGCTGGGGCCGGTTATTCGGAAGCGTAATCCTTCACCAGCCGATAGAGAAAGGTCCGGCCGTTATAGAGCGACTGTGTGCGGACCCGTTCGTCGAGCCCATGGATGCCATTCCCGTCCGGATCGAGAAAAATGCCACTGACCCCGTAGGTTGGCGTTCCGGCCGCAGTCAGGAACCGCCCGTCCGTCGCGCCGGGGGCGATCGAGGGAATGACGGGAACGCCCGGCCAGAGTTGTCCGGCGATCTGTTCGATCGGTGTCATGATGTCTGGTGTGAGAGGCGGCGCGATGGAGCGGGGCGCCGGGGATGAGCCGAGCGTGATGACGATCGACGGGTCGGCGATTTCCGCTGTCAGGCGTGCCTGTATGGCCTGTGGATCTTCGCCCGGCAGGATGCGGCAGTTGACGTTGACATCCGCTGACTGGGCCAGGGCATTCCGGGCGTGCCCGGCAGTCATCATGGTGGCGACGCAGGTTGTGCGGATCATCGCGTTCCAGACGGGATCTGCGTCGGCGACCCGGTTGATGATGGCGGGGTCGTTCGATCCTGCGCCGAGGGCGCGCATGTCGGTGGCGATCGTTCCGGTCTGCAGGGTTGCCGAACGCGCGAAGAAACGCCGCGTTACCGGGCTGATATCGGCCGGGAAACGATAGGCGCCCAGCCGGACCAGGGCGGCGGACATGCGGGTGATCACATTGTCCTTGCCGGGGCGGGAACTATGGGCTCCGGGGCCGCTCGCTGCCAGGTGATAGTCCTGATAGACTTTCTGTCCGGCCTCGACGCTGAACAGGCGGGGTTTGCCCCCGGCGTCGAGATAGCCCGACCCACCTTCATTGATCGCAAAGGCCGCTTTGACCGTTTCGGGACGGTGTTCAATCAGATAGCGGATGCCGCGCAGCCGGCCCCCGGATTCCTCTCCACAGGTCAGGGCGAGTTTGATCGTCCGTTTCGGTCGAAAGCCGTCCTGCCGGAAGCGGGCCAGGGTGTCGACGAAAATGGCGGCCATCGCTTTATCGTCAACGGCACCACGGGCATAGAAATAGCCGTTTTCCTCAACCAGCCGGAAGGGATCGCGTTTCCAGTCCGATGCTTTCGCGTTGACGACATCGATATGGGCGAGCAGCAGGATTGCAGGGGCCGTCGCGTCCGTGCCGGGGAAGCTCGCGACAAGATTTCCATCCCGGGGCAGATCGGGCGCGAGAATGATCTCCGTGCTGTTTGCGGGATATCCGGCTGCGAGCAGATGTGCACGGGCCTCTTCCGCGACGGCGGTGCAACTGCCTGTGGCGGCGCTGGAATCCGTTTCGAGGATCTGTTTGTAGAGATCGTGAAACTGTTCCCGGTCGTGGTCTTCTGGCGCGGCGTGGGCTGTGCTCCATGCTGTCAGAAACGTTCCGAGGGCGAGGACCAGAGATCGGGTGACCGTTCGCTGTTTGTTGGGGTGTTTCATGTCTGGACTGCTCCTGCCGGTGAGATCCTTCAGACTACGGCAGGGAATATTGTATCATAAAAATCGATAATACAAGATGGATGGCAGGAGGACGAGAGTTGCCAGAGGCGCTGTCCAGTCGGGCCTCAGGCCTATATCTGCGGGGAGGGCGCCATCGGGGAGAATGTCCGCGAGGAACTGGCCAGATGATCGAGCATCAGCTGGCTGGCCCGATCGTTCCGGCCATCCGCCAAGGCGTCCATGATGGCCAGATGTTCCTCGATTGAGGCGATGACGCGCGGTACGCCGTGGACCCAGTGGTAATTCAGGAACGAACGCAGGCGGTTCTGGCCCTGCACGGCGCCCAGAAGGTAACGGTTTCCGGAGCAGCGGGCGAGCTGCTCGTGGAAATCGGCATTCATCTGGAAAAATTCGACGGCGAGCGTATCGCGCCACCGGCGCTTTCTGAAGGATTGATGCTGGGCGCGTGATCGTTCCAGCCAATGCCAGTCCAGCTCGAAAGTGGGCGCAAGCAGCCCCGCCGGTTCAACAATCCGCCGGAAGGCATAGCTCTCTTCCTGTGCCCGTGTTGAATCGATCGCCGGCAGGAAGATCCATCCTTTTCCCGGTTTGCGCTCGACCAGTCCCAGATCCGCAAGCTGGCGCAGGACCCGCAGCAGTGTCGCCATGGTTACGTCCAGATGGCGGACCATTTCCTGCTGGCTGCATTCGTCGGGCAGCAGGCCGCTATTGCGGGCGCGTGCGATTCTGACGAGCAGTTCCCGGTCTTCCTCGCCCTGCTCGGTCAGCGCAGGAGGTTCTGGCGCTTCGCGGACGGGGTGAAGAAGGACATAGCCGCGATTGGCGCGTGCTTCGACGGTGCCAGCATTGGCCAGCAGTTGCAGGGCGCCGCGAATCGGAGTGCGGGAAACGCCGAAATGGCGGCAGAGTTCGCACTCGACGAGGCGATGCCCCGGTTCGGCCTTCTGGTCCTTGAGCAGGTTGAGGATGCGGCTGGCGAGGTCAGCGCGAAGACGGCTGGTGGCGCTGACATCGGATGGGTCGATGGCTCCAGCGGATCGGGACACTCTAGGCTCCATGTCTCATGGACGGGATGGGATCGGGACAGCGACACATGCCTTTAATGGTTACGAAGAAACCCTTTTCGTCAATCCCAATCGGGCTTTGGCGGGAGTGTCTGATTTTGTCTTTCCGATATCAAAAAAACAGTGTTATTGATGTCGGGTCGCAACGAAAGGCAGGATGGCTGATGGTCGAACGGGAGGCAAATGTGCGTCGGAGGACTGTCAGGATTCTGGTGGTGCTTCTGGCCCTGCTGTCGATCGTAACGACCGCTTCTGCTGAAACGGTGCTGCGCAGCCGCCTGAATTCGGATATCGCCTCGACCGATCCGGGTATGAAACGTGACGAGAATACGGATGCCGTTCTGCTGCATGTGGTGGAGGGGCTCGTGGCCAGCCGCGAGGATGGCACCGTCGCGCCGATGCTCGCGTCCGGCTGGACGGTTACGCCGGATGGGCTCACCTATCGTTTCACGCTTCGCCAGGGGGTGCGTTTCCATAACGGGGCGCCGCTGACGCCGGCTGATGTTGTCTGGTCGCTGCAGCGTTATCTGGCGCCGGACAGTCACTGGCGCTGCAAGTCCGAATTCGGTCCGCACGGGATTGCGCGTGTGCTTGCGGTGCAGGCTGCCGGTGCGGATGGTGTGACGGTCACGCTGGACCGGCCTGCTCCCATGTTCCTCAGGATACTGGCGCGGTCTGACTGCGGGGGAACCGGCATTCTCCATCCGTCTTCGGTTGACGCCGGGGGGCACTGGATTGCACCCGTCGGTACCGGGCCGTTCCGCTTTTCACAATGGCGGCGGAACCAGTTCATCGATCTGCTGCGTTTTCCCGGTTACCGCAGCCTGCCCGGTGCGCGTGATGGCAATGGCGGTGGCAAACATGCGCTGGTCGATCGTCTGCATTTCGAAGTCATTCCCGATGGGTCTTCGGCCACGGCCGCCCTTCTGCGGGACAGTCTCGATATTCTGGACAATCTGGCGCCGAACGAACTGGGTGGGCTGACGGGACGGACGGATATCCGGTTCAGCATCGCGCCCACGATGGATCTGTATGCCCTGCTGTTCCAGACCCGGGACCCCGTTCTGTCCGATCCGCGTATCCGGCAGGCCATTGCGCTGAGCCTGGATGTCAGGGCGTTGACCCGTGTTGCGACCCATGGGACGGCAACACCGAACAGTTCGTTCATTCCCGCCGCCAGTCCCTATTTCAGTGCGGCCGTTCAGCCCGTGATCCGGCAGGATCTGGCGCGTGCCCGGGCGCTGGTCCGTGAAAGCGGTTATCGGGGGGCGCCGGTCGAACTTCTGACGAATCGCAGATATCCGCAGGCGTTCGATTCCGCCATCATCATTCAGGCGATGGCGCGCGAGATCGGCCTCAGAATGGAGATCGTGACGCTCGACTGGGCCACCCAGCTCGCGCGATATGCGCATGGTGACTATCAGGCGATGGTGTTCCTGTATTCCTCGCGCCTTGATCCGGCGCTCATCCTGGATTCCCTGCTGGGGGACAAGAAGGCTGATCCACGGAGGGTCTGGGACGATCCGGAGGCTATCTCCCTGCTGGAGCAGTCCATGTCCGTGGACGACCGTGAGGCCCGGCAGCATATTTTTGACGCGCTGGACAGTCAGTTTCGTGAGGACGTGCCTGCGGTGGTGCTGTTCAATACATCCCGCATCGCGGCGATGCGCGCGCGCGTTTCCGGCTATCAGGGATGGGCGGGCGGTCTGCAGCGTCTGTGGGATGTCGATCCCGGCCGGAGAACCGATCCATAATGTCTGGCTATATCATCGGGCGGCTGTCGCTGGCTGTTCCTACACTGTTTCTGGTTTCTCTCGCTGTTTTCTTCCTGATCCGTCTCGTGCCCGGAGATCCGGCGCTGGTGATGCTGGGGGAAGGTGCTGATCCGGCGACGCTGGCGGCCATGCACCGGGAACTGGGGCTCGATCGTCCGCTGGTGACACAGTATCTCCTGTGGCTGGGTCATGCCCTGCGGGGGGATCTGGGCATTTCGATCGTCAGTGGCGAGCCGGTCGGGGGGCTTGTGCTGTCGCATTTCGCCCTGACGGTTGCGGTGGTTCTGCCTGCGGTCGCGTTTGCCACGGTGCTTGCGGTTGTCTTCGGGATGATGGCCGCCTGGAAACATGGCCAGCCCATCGATCTTGCCGTTTCGGCTACGACCGGGCTGTTGCTGGCCGTGCCCGGTTTCTGGCTGGGGCTGGTGCTGCTGATCGTGTTTGGCGTGAAGCTGCACTGGCTGCCCATTGTCGGCTATATTCCGTTTTCAGAGAGCGTGGGGGCAGCCCTGCTGTTTCTGGTGCTGCCGATCGCGACGCTGACGCTGACTGAAACAGGCACCCTTACCCGCATGATGCGGGCCAGTGCGATTGATGTTTTCGCGCTCGATTACATTACGCATGCCCGTGCCAAGGGGCTTCCTGAACGTCTGGTTCTGGCCCGGCATGTCTTTCCCAATGCCTTTGCGCCGACGCTGACCCTGATCGGGCTGACGCTGGGCCATCTGCTGGGTGGCGTTGCGGTCGTGGAAACGGTTTTTACGCTTCCCGGGCTTGGACGGCTGATGGTGGATTCCATTCTGGCGCGCGACTATCCCGTGATCCAGGGATGTCTGCTGCTGACGGCGCTGGTGTTTGTCCTGGTCAATCTGGTCGTGGATCTGATCTATCCTGTTTTTGATCCGCGGGTGAAATCATGAAGCCATCCCATCTCGGCAGTCTGGTGGGGGGCGTGCTTGTGGGGCTGCTGCTCGGAGTTGTCGTGCTCGGCTTTGTCTGGCTGCCTTACGATCCGCGCGCCATTGATCTGGACCATGTGCTTCAGGCGCCTACGGTGGCGCACTGGCTTGGGACCGATGCCTTCGGGCGGGATGTTGCGTCGCGTGCCATGCTGGGCGCGCGGACCAGTCTGCTGATCGCGCTTCAGACCGTCTGTGCGACGCTTGTCGCGGGGGTGCCGGTCGGGGTGCTGGCGGGCTACCTGCGGGGATGGACGGACAGGCTGATCATGATCGTCGCGGATGCGATCCTTGCCTTTCCGGCGATGCTGCTGGCGTTGACGCTGGTTGCGGTGATGGGCGGCAACCGGAGTGCCATCGTCATTGCGCTGGCGGTATCCTACCTCCCGGCTGTCGTGCGGGTCGTGCGGTCCAGTGTGCTGTCGATCCGCGAGCGGGAGTATGTCGAGGCGTCGAAAGTTGCCGGAGACGGCGCGCTCTATACGATGTGCCGTCATATCCTGCCGAATGCCCTGCCGCCGATCCTGATTATTGCGACCAGCCTGTTCGGATGGGTGATCCTTTATGAAAGTGCCCTAAGCTTTCTGGGGGTTGGTGTGCCGCCTCCCACACCGACCTGGGGGAACATGCTGGCCGAGGCGCGGCCTTATATCAGCACGGCTCCGTGGCTGAGCCTTGCGCCGGGGATCTGCCTCATGCTGACCCTGCTTGGCGTCAACATGCTGGGTGACGCCATTCGCGACCGCCTCGACCCAAGGGAACGGACGTGACCGATCTTCTGCTTCAGGTCAGGAATCTGCGGATTGCCACGCGTGCGGGGGCTACACTCGTTCAGGATTTCAATCTGGACCTTGCCGCCGGAGAACGTCTGGCCATCATTGGCGAAAGTGGTTCGGGAAAGACCATGGCCACGCGGGCTCTCGTCAGTCTTCTGCCTCCTCCCGTGCAGGTCGTGGGAGGGACGATCCGCTTCCAGGGACAGGAGATCACCCGATTGGGTTCCCCGGGTCTGCAGCGTCTGCGCGGCCCCGGGATCGGCATGGTCTTTCAGGAGCCGATGACGTCGCTGAATCCGGCCCTGACGATTGGCCGCCAGCTTTCTGAAGGGCTGAAACGTCATTGCGGGCTGTCGCAGGCGGCTATTCGTGGCCGGATCATTGATATGCTGCGTCGTGTCCGGATCCGTGAGCCCCAGCGCTGTCTTGCGGCCTATCCGCATGAATTTTCGGGCGGGATGCGGCAAAGGATCATGCTGGCTTCCGTACTGCTGCTGAAGCCTCGCCTTCTGATTGCCGATGAACCGACCACGGCGCTCGATGTTCTCAGCCAGCGTGAAGTCATGGACATCATGGTTGAACTGACGCAGGAACAGGGGACAGCGCTTCTGCTGATCTCGCATGATCTGCCTCTGGTCGAACGCTATACCGAGCGGGCGATCGTCATGGAAAAGGGCGTTATGGTGGAGGCAGGCCCGACCGGGGCGATGATGGCTCATCCGACCCATCCCTATACCAGAAAGCTGATCGGGGCCCTGCCACGGCGGAAAGCGGTGTCTGTGGAGGGAGTGAAAGAAAAAGCGCCCGTCCTGCTGTCGATCGACCAGGTCTGTGTGGAATACGCTACGAAGCGTGGTCTGCTGCGTGCCGGGCCGCCCCGCCGGGTGCTCGATGCCGTGTCGCTGCAGGTTAGGGCGGGGGAAATCGTTGCCCTTGTCGGGGGGAGTGGATCAGGAAAAACCACGCTGGGCCGGACAGTCATGGGGCTGACGTCCTTTGTATCGGGATCGGTTCTTTTTGACGGTTCCGACATCGCAACGCTTGGCGGAGCAGCGCAGCGCGATTTCCGCCGTCAGGTTCAGCTTGTGTTTCAGGATCCGTTTTCCTCGCTTGATCCCAGGCTGTGCGTTGCTGAAATTGTCGCGGCTCCGTTGCGCCATGTTCCCGGACTGGATGAGGCTGCGCGCCGGGCGCGTGTAGAGGCCGTTCTGACGTCAGTGGGACTGGAAGGCTTCGCACGGCGTCTGCCACATGAGATGTCCGGTGGGCAGCGTCAGCGTGTGGCGATCGCGCGCGCTATTATTTCAAATCCGAGGATTATTGTGGCGGATGAACCTGTTTCGGCTCTTGATCTGAGCGTCCAGCAGCAGATTCTTACCCTGCTTCAGACATTGCAGCGTGAGCAGGGGTTTGCCTGTCTTTTCATCACGCATGATCTGTCGGTTGTGGAACAGATTGCTGACCGGGTGGTCGTGATGGAAAACGGGGTGATCGTTGAGGAGGGATCTGTGGCCGGGGTTTTTGCGAACCCACAGCATTCCTATACACGCCAGTTACTCTGTGCGACGCCGAAGCTGATCCGTGATCCGGAGCGCTGATAAATTCGTTCTTTGCGAATATTTTATCGTATTTCTTTTCGATTTTGTGAAATGACAGGCAAAGAAATGCATTTTTCAGGGTGTATATGAACGAGACTGACATACTTCGTTATGACCGATACACAATTGTCCTGCACTGGGCCGTGGGCTTCTGTGTCGTGCTTTTGTGGGTGATGGCAGAAGGGGCGGAACTCCTGCCCAAAGGGCCACTGCGATTGTCCATCTGGTCGGTCCATGTTCTGACTGGCTTTCTGCTGGCTTTGCTTCTTCTGGTGCGAATCGCGTGGCGTGTGACGGGCGGCCGCCGTCTGCCCCCTGCGGAACGGGGCGTGTCGCATATGGCGGCAGTGTTCGTTCATGGTCTGCTGTATGTATTGCTGATTGCCGTGGTGGGGTTGGGGATTGCGAATGTTTTCGGACATGGCTTTCCTTTATTTGGTATCTGGCGGTTTCCGCGTCTGTGGGACAGGCCGGTACAGCATTTTATTGCTGGCTGGCACGGTACGGTAGCCAATGTCATCATGATCATCGTTCTGATACATGTGGCAGCCGTGGCGTTTCATTCTCTGATCCTCAAGGATCATATCCTGCGACGAATGATGCCGGGTTCTCGTCGTTTCCCACGATAGTCTTCATATTTGTGAAATCTGCTGTTCGTTATTCCGGATGGCCCTCCCAGGTCTTGCTTCCCTGTGAGGGCATCATATTTCAGAAAAAACGATTATTCCTGATTCTGGAGTAATGTAAGTATAGTATATTGATCTCCATATATCCAATTAATTTCATTAAATATATAAACAATACACGTTTGTATGTAAAATAAACTCCTTAATTATTATGGTTTAATAATAATTTTTAGCTTATTTCAAGATAAATACTTAATTCACTGAATATATGTGGGTCGAAGGGAATGCCCTCAAAAAGGGATTTCGTTTTGGAATGAGGAAGTGTCGGCCTGCCTGGTGAAGAATCGCCCCTGATGCAAAGCTAAAATTGCACTTTCGCTTTACAAAAAACATTTCATTCATATCATATCGGAATCGCACTGACGTAGGGCGTAACCGACGGGCGGTTGGGTCATGAACCGGTGGTCTGAAGGAGAGGGCATCTACGATGCTGTTTAGAAGCAGGGCTTACAGGACTTTTGCCAGCACCAGCCTGGGAGGCATGTCTCTCTTCTATGTTGATATGGCATGGAGCCAGACCAGTATTCCGCCTGCCCATGACGGTCAGGTGGTTACCCAGGCAACCGCCCCGACAAGCAAGGTCAAGCCTCCGCCTGCCAGAACCGCCGCCAGTGCCGAGCCAGTTTTGGAAAACATTGTGGTTACCGGTACGAGAGCAAACCGTTTCGGGACCGATGTCGTTCAGGCAGGAAGCTTCCGGGGGGCCAAGGCGCTGGATACGCCTCTGACCGTGAATGTGATTTCGCGTGCTGTCATCGAAACGCAGCAGGCCCGCAACCTTCAGGAAGTGTTGCAGAATACAGCAGGCGTGACCGTGTCGCAGACCACGCCAACGGTTTACAGCAACCTCGCCATTCGCGGAATTGCGGTCGACAACAGGAGCAATTACCGTCTCGACGGGATACTGCCGATCATCAACCTGATTGATATTCCCATTGAGGATAAGGATCGTGTTGAAGCATTAAAGGGCGCGTCGGCACTGTATTATGGTTTTACGACGCCGGCTGGTATTATCAATCTGACGATGAAACGGCCGACCCAGAAGCGCTATCTCGAAGTTGATGGGGTTGGCGACAGTAATGGTGGCCGTGGCGGTCATATTGATTACGGGCAGACATGGGGTATGTTTGGCGCGCGGATCAATGGATTATATGCAGATGTTGATTCTGGTATCGATAATACGTTCGGAAGCCGTTACCTGACTTCCGGTGCATTTGATCTGAAGCCAACCAAAAATTTGACCATGCGGCTGGATATCGAGCACATCTACAAGGAGGTAAATGAACCGGGCATTTTCCGCTTCGTGAAAAAGCCGACCTCGACGGTGGCGGACCCTTATCCGTCGGTTACTCTGCCGCCTCTAATCGATCCGCGGACCAATTTTGGTCCGGACTGGGCTCTGAACAGGGCGCAGGAAACCAATCTTCTGGGGACGGTGGACTGGAAGATAACGAAAGCCTGGAATTTCTCCCTGAGTGGGGGGCAGTCCTGGCTGTGGCGTGACCGGCATTTCAATTATCTCGACCCGAATAATATCAATACAAATCCTGCGGCCGGTGTTGTGGGAGAAAATGTGCTGACGGTGGGAAATCAGCAGAATTACGAGGCTGTCAACCGGAACGCCCGTGCTGAGGTGGCCGGGACGTTCAGGACGGGGCCTCTGGTGCATGAACTGCTGGTCGGCGCGTCGGTCAATGTGCGTGACCAGTATAACCCTTCGACAGTCAATCAGACATTTACCCAGGATTATCTGGACCCTCATCCGATCGATGAAGTCACCTACAAGTCTTCCGTGTTCACGAATACCAGAATCAATGACAAGGGCCTGTATGCGTTTGACCGGATAAAGTTCCGTGAATGGCTGCAATTGCTGGGAGGGATCCGTAAATCGGATTATACGGAAGAAATGATCAATGGCGCCAGAACGTTCCATGCCACGCCGATCACCTATTCCTATGGTGGTATCATCAAGCCCATAAAATGGATGAGCCTCTATGGGACTTATATCGAAGGGCTGGAATCAACGCCGGGTGCACCGACGACGGCTGTCAATTATGGGCAGCAGCTTCCTGCTGCGAAATCGCAGCAGGAAGAAGGAGGTATCAAGATACAGCCGACTAAAAATCTTCTTTTTCAGGTTGCGTATTTTGTCATCAATCGCGCGTCAACCTATGTCAACGGCGCGAATATGTATGTCGAGGACGGGCGCCTGCGCTATCGGGGTTTTGAATTCAGCCTTACCGGCGACCTGACGGATGACCTGTCCATTTATGCCAGTGGGCAGGCGCTGAATGCGAAGCAGATATCGGGAGCGCCAAGCAGCATATCGGCCAGCGGTGTCTATACGCCTACTGTCGTTGGGCGGTGGGTTGAAAATACGCCGAAATATACGGCATCCGTTTCGCTGAACTACAAGATGGATCGTGTCATTCCGGGTCTGAGCTTCAATGGTGGGTTCGTCTATATTGGCCGCCGTGCGATCGATGCCCTGAATCAGGCATGGATCCCGGGATATGTCCTGTTCAACATGGGAACGTCATACCACCGTATGGTGAGCGGTCATGAAATGACGTTTCGGGTGAATGCCGACAATATTACCGGAAAACGTTACTGGGCATCGACGGGTGCAGATCTTCTGGCTGAAGGAGCGCCTCAGGTTGTAAAATTCTCGGTGGCCATGAAATACTGAGGGGATCGGTTTGTCTGGGGAAGGATTGGGGCTTTCCCCCGGATATGTCTGCTGGACCATAACCGGAATCTGTTTCCTGTCCGGAATTTTTTCAGTGGAGTTTGCAGTCAGGATCACGGCACCACGGATGCCGTGCTTCCGTGGTGTTCAGGGGTTGATGCCGCTATTGGCACAATTGTCAGTTCCCAGGGATGCGGAGCGTGACATTGTGTTAAAATGCTTTATTGCGAATCACTATTATTATCAATATGTGTGCCCGACTGTATCAGCTTCAAGGGACACACCCATCCGTGCGCCAGGATTTTTTTCTGAAATTTCAGAGGACTATGCGTTGCATTGTCTTCGGCGCATTTGCTGTTTCGCAGGTGCGGGCGGCAGAACTCCCTGTTTCGGAGAGAAACAGGATCGACTCACATCAGGCGCATAAAAAGAAGGACAAGGTGCAGGCGAAGAGTGAGCCTTCGGTGTCCGGTGCTTCCGAACGGCAGCTTGATGAATCCATTGAGGTCAAAGGATCGAGCAGAAAATTCAATGCCGATGTCGTGCAGATCGGTACTTTCCGGAACCAGTCGATCATGGACACGCCCATGACGGTGACGGTCCTGACCCGTGCGTTGCTGGATGCTCAGGGCGCCCAGACCATTACCGATGCGATGCGTGATGTTGCGGGGGTTATTTCATCCAGTACGAGCCCGATTACCGCCCCGAATTTCATGGCCAGAGGTGTCCAGATCCAGGCGCGCACGAATTACAGGCTCAATGGAACGCTTCCGATTATCGCGCTTTCGCCGATCATGCTGGAAAACAAGGAGCGTGCTGAAGTCCTCAAGGGTGTTTCCGCTCTGTATTATGGTTTTACCACGCCGTCGGCCATTGCGAATTTCGTGACGAAACGGGCCGGCTCCCGACCGGTTACGGTGGTTAGCCTGACGGGGGACAGCCAGGGAAGTTATGGTGGTGGCGTTGATCTCGGGCGGGAGTTTGGCACACGGAAGCAGTTTGGCGCACGGATCAACGGTTATGCCAGCAATGTCGGCACAACTGTTAATGGTGTTGCCGGCAATCGATGGCTTGTGAGCGGTGCTTTTGACTGGCGCCCGACCGACCGACTGTCTTTCAAGCTGGATATTGAGCATTCCAAGGAAGAAACTTATGAACCTGGCGGTATTACGGTACCCGCTGCTGTTGACGGGCAGATTACGCTTCCCCGGATCCCGTCCATTCATAACCGGTATGCTGCCAAGGACGCGCCGTACAATGCCTGGGCGACGAATGTTCTCGGACGCATGGATTACGCGATCTGGAAAGACTGGGCGTTTCGGGTCGAGGGCGGAATAGCGCGGACGCGGCGTCAGCGTGCCATTTCCAATGTTTCCAATGTTGATCTGGCGACAGGATGGGGCACAAACACGACGACCTATGCGGGCGACCAGGATTATTACAATCTGAATGTTCGTACCGAACTGTCCGGGTCTGTCAAAACCGGTTTCATCCGGCATGAACTGCTTTTTGGCTATAACCGGAATGCACAGGTTCAGGATGATCAGAACCGTACAAATTATAAATCGTTCAGGCAGAATATCTATAATCCCATCGATATGGATTTTGACGCATTGTCTGCGACGGGGTCTACCGAAACCTATGGAAGCACCAATACGGATACCGGCTATTACATGATGGACCGGGCCGAATTCCTGAAATATTTTACTCTGATCGGAGGCGTGCGTTACGAAACTTATGAGACGTATACGCCGCACACCAACAGTGATTATACCGTCAAGAAAGTGACGCCGATCGGGAGTCTGGTTATTCGGCCCACAAAGCAGAGCAGCCTTTATGGAAGTTATATCCAGGGGCTGGAAAGTGCCGGAACCGCACCTGACAGCGCAGTCAACGCAGGGACCATCCTGTCGCCGGTGACGAGCAGCCAGTATGAGTTCGGTGCGCGGTACAAGATCAAGGAGGCCCTGATTTCCCTGGCCTATTTCCATATTGATCGTGGGCTTGCCTATGCCAATCAGGACAATGTCTATGTTGTCAACGGCTGGGCCATTCATAAGGGCGTGGAATTGTCCGTACAGGGGAGTGTCACGCATGAACTCTCCATTTCCGTTTCAGGAACATGGACGCATGCCGTGCAGGCGCAGACCGGGAATGCCGCGCAGAACGGGAAATCGGTGATCGGTGTGCCGGATTATGCCCTGTCTGCTTTTGCGGAATACAGACCGGATTTTCTGCCTGATCTGGGCCTGAATGCAGGTGTCTATTATGTGGGCAGACGTTCCGCGGACAGTCTGGGGCGTGCCTATGTGCCGGATTATGTAACGCTCAGCCTTGGTGCCAATTACCGTTTGCAGCTTCCATCGGGGCAGACTGTAACTTTCCGGGCAAATGGCAATAACGTTACCAATACCCGGTATTGGTCCAATGCCGATACGGTGCTGTTTGTCGGGTCTGGTGCGACGGCCAATTTCTCGGCCAGTTTTTCTTTCTGAACGATTTTCAGTACGGCATGGGATCGCCTGTGGTCATGCGGAAGGTCTGTCGGGGCTTCCGCCGTTCACGAGACGTGCTTCCCTCAGGGCTTCGGCGAAGCGGGTGCGGGTTGTCTGGCCCATGCGGCTCATGCCGCAGGCATCACGCATGCGGGTGATCGCGTCTTCGTCGGGACAGTCGATGGCGATGGCGCGACAGGCGAGGTCCACGAGGGCCGGGAGAGGGACCAGGGCTGGATCAATGGTCCTCTCGGAAGTCAGTGCCGTGAGGGGAAGACGTGCGGCGACCGGAAGCCGCATTGACCACAGGAATGTGCCAACATTTTCTTCGGTGCGCCCCAGTGCGGTCGGGATGGCGCGCTGGATGCGTTCGCGGATTTCACGGCCTGCACGGGCAAAACCGTGCTCCCGTGAAATGGTCTGGATGAGAAGATCTTCACGCAGGACCCCCGCCCTATCGACCGCACGGGCGATCAGCTGCGTCAGGGTCGGGAGATAATCTTCCTGGGTGAAGCGTGATGGGTCGGCTGTCAGGGCCGGATCATGGTCTGTGGGAGCGGTGACTGCGTCTGGTGCTCTGGCATACAGGGGTTCGGCCGTTCTCACAGGGGCAGGCGAGAGTTCTGATGCCGCGGCCTCGGGGGAAGAGGGCTCCCCGGCGGGGGGACGGTCCTGCTGGTCTGTTTCCAGAGGGGTTTCGGGAGGCAGGGCGGCTTCGGCGACAGCCAGGTCGCGTTCAGCCTGTTCAGCGCGTTTTTGACGGGCGTCTTCGAGAAAGACGTTCAGCGCACGATCGATCCGCTCGACTTCGCGGGGGGCGTTGGTCCACCAGTCCGTGGACCAGATGCGCAGGATGTTCCAGCCGAGATTTTCGAGCACGGCCTGTCTCAGGCGGTCGCGATCGCGGGCTGTGGCACTGCGGTGATAGGTTGCACCGTCACATTCGACGCCGGCGAGGAAGGTACTGGTCAGATCGGGGTCGACGATACCGAGATCCACGCGGAAACCGGAGACGCCGACCTGGGTTGTCACGTCCCAGCCCTTTGCCCGAAGCATGGCTGCGACCTCGATTTCGAAGATGCTGTCGTAACCGCCGACGGATCCTTCATGGGCACCAGCCAGCGCCGTGGCGCCGCGTTCTGCGAACAGGAGGAAGCGGCGGAGGTCGCGGACACCAGTGGCGCGTGTCCGCTCGATCGCGATCTGGTCTCCACGGAGGGAGCCGAACACGATCAACTGCTCACGGGCGCGGGTGATGGCCACGTTGAGGCGACGTTCGCCGCCATCGCGGTTCAGAGGGCCGAAATTCATGGAAATCCTGCCCGTGATGTCTGGCCCGTAGGTGAGGGAGAACAGCATCACGTCGCGCTCTTCACCCTGTACGTTTTCCAGGTTCTTGACGAGAAGGGGTTCGGGGGCCTGTTCGCCGGTGAATCTTTCGAGGGACGGGTCTTTCCGGACTTCCGCGTCAAGAAGATCAATGATCAGTTTCTGCTGTTCACCGTTGAAAGTGACCACGCCGACCGAGCGGTCACGTCCGTCGCGCATGATCCGCAGGGCCTCGGCGACCACCATGCGGGCTTCCATGGGGTTGGTGTGTGATCCATTCCGGCCGGGTTCGTAAATGCCTTTCGGCACGAAGCGGAACGAAACGGCCTGATCGGATGTGACGGGAGAGGGGAAGGTGACGAGATCGCCGCCGTAATAGGCCTGATTGGAGAAGGCAATCAGGCTTTCATGACGGCTGCGGTAATGCCATTCCAGACTGATGGCCGGAACGCCAGCCCCGAGACATTCGTCGAGGATCGAATCAAGATCCGTCATGTCGTCGGATGGGGCAGCGTCGTCGGACGCCTTGCCGGAGGCGAAGAAATCCGTGGGTGGCAGCTGTTTCGGGTCACCGACGACGATAACCTGTCTGCCCCGGCCGATCGCACCGATCGCGTCCCATGTCGCGATCTGGGAAGCCTCGTCAAAAATGACGAGGTCGAAAGGAGCGGCATCGGCTGGCAGGTATTGCGCAACCGACAGTGGGCTCATCATGAGGCATGGCGTCAGTGTCCGCAATGCGCCGGGCATCTTTTCGGCCAGCTGGCGCACGGGCAGGTGTCGGGATTTTTTGGCGATTTCGCGGGTCAGGACCTTGTATTCAGGATCATGCTGACGGGCGGCTTCTCCGGGGATGCGTCCTGCGAGGCGGGCACGGATCAGGCGTGTGGCGAGGGTTTTGAGTTTTTCGTCGAGTTCCCGGAACCGGATAATGCGTCCTTCGTGGGTTGCAGCCACGAAACCGCTCAGCAAGGTAGAATCGCTGACGGCGTGCATGGTCCACCAGCGTGCGTAATTTGCTTCGAAAACGGGCAGCACGTCGTCGCGCGCGACCATGCCGTGTTCGATCGCATTGACCAAGGGGGTCAGACCGAGTTGTGCGGCGTGATGGCAGGCACGTCGCCAGGAGCACCAGTCCCGCAGTTCGCGCGTGGCGTCCTTCCAGCCGTGCAGTCTTTCATCTGTCTGTTCCGGCCAGTTCGGGGCCCTGGGATCAGCCAGCGTGCCGATGTCGCTGGCGCTACATGTGCCCAGCGTTGCCATGGCGGCTTCGAGCGCTGCGAATGTGGTTCTGTAGCGGGTTACGGCAGCATGAACGGTTCCGCCGGGCGCCAGAAGATCCTGGCCTTCCGCCAGCAATGTCCTGAGATGGGCCCTCGCCGAGAGAAGCTCGGCCGTATCAGCCGTACAGCCGGCAAGGCGGCTTCTGGCCTGCTGTCCCCATTCGAAGGCCGCGTTGATCTGATCGAAATCGGTTTCCAGACCATACCACATCGGGCCAATGCTGGCCTTGTGGGGCGCATTTTCCAGCTTCCCGACGATGGCCTCACGCTCGGCCAGCGCGGCGAGATCGTTTTCGCAGTCTTCGGGCAGGGTGATGGCATGGGGGGCGAGCCGTTTGCGGATCGCCTTGTGGCCCATGGAGCGCGTGAGCAGCCATTTTTCCTTCGTCGTGCGCCATTCAGACAGGATGTCGGGAAGCGGGAGCGTCCGGATGCTGTCCTTCCACCGGGCGGACAGATCCTCGCTCAGCGCGCGGTGGCGGGCAATCGGACTCTGTTCTTCCAGCACGGCGTCCCGAATGTCCTGTGCGGTTTCGCCGAAGGCCCAGGCTGTGGCATGGGGCTGTAACAGATGGGCGCAGAGGGCGTCGATCTGCGTGAGCCGCAGGAACGACTGGTCGTCCGGTCTGAGGGCGAGAGCTTTCATGACCTCCTGAGTGGCATCCCGCAGGGCCGCAAGGGCGGCGCGTGTCGCATTGACCGCGTCGAGCAGTCTGGCTTCCCAGAGGGGGGACCAGTCCGTCTGTTCGAGGCCTGCCAGACGGGGAGAGACCACCACGTCACCGATCCGGGCGTAAAGTGTGGCGAGGTCTTCAGCAGCCTGGACGAGGCTGTCGTAATCGGTTTTCGAATGGGTGTCCGCATTGGCCCATTCGAGGGGGATGCGGACGATGGAAGCCTCCTGGGCACGGAGGGTAACACCGATCCCGCGATAGGGTGTCCAGCCGTTGCGTCGCACCGTATGAAGGTCACGGACATAGGCGTTGAGTTCGGTGCGAAGGCTGTCGAGGATCTGTTTCGTGCGGGTATATTCGTCGGGCTGAAAGTCTTCGAGAGCAGCCTGGGCGGTCTGGAACTGTTGCAGGACCGCCATCTTGCTGGCCTTGGGTGAAAACAGGTCCAGACAGAATTCCGCGATGCCCAGTTTTGCCAGACGGGCCCGGACGACTTCGAGAGCTGTCCGTTTTTCGGCTACGAACAGGACGGTGCGGCCCTGTGCCAGGGTGTTGGCGATGATGTTGCCGATGGTCTGGCTCTTGCCGGTACCGGGAGGGCCGATCAGGACGAAGTTCTCACCTGCGGCTGCGCGGGCCACCGCCTTGAGCTGCGAGGAGTCTGCCTCCATCGGGCATACGAGATCGGCTTTTGCCAGGGCATCGTCGAGGTCCTTGGACGCGTCGAAACCCGGGGACCGGGACACACCGTTCTCTTCAGCGTCCCTGACGCCATTCAGGAGGCGGCTTGCGACATCATTGGTGGCAAGCTGGTTCCGTCGTTCGAGCAGGTCTTTCCACATCAGGAACTTCGCGAAGCTGAGTGTGGTCAGACTGACATGTTCGCGGATTTCCCAGCCCGGGATGTGACGGAGATGCAGACGGAACGCTTCGATGATTTTCGGGACGTCCAGCCCGGAATCGTCTTCCGGGAGGGCGTCTCCTTCGAGCAAGGGGATGCGGATATCGTATTCCGCACGCAGCATTTCGAGCAGCGTCGTGTTGATCCGGGTTTCATCGCCGTGCGCGCGAAGGGTAAACGGCGATCTGATGCTGGCTCGCTGAAGGATGACGGGAACGAGGATCAGGGGCGCGAGATAGGGTCTGGCCTTGTTTTCGGGCGTCCATGCCACGGCGCCGATGGTCAGGAAGAGGACGTTCGTGCCGCCTTCCTGCTCGGCGCTTCGGGCGTGACGGTAAATTTCGGTCAGTGCGGTCTGGAGTTTGTCTTCCTTGCGCTGGACGACGATTTCGCGGCGTGCGAGGGCTTCCCGCGCATAGGCGCGGGAAGCGTCTTCATGGTGGCGGCCCTGATGGAGCGCCCTGTTGCGGGGATCGTCGTCGTCCATGAGACCGGGTGCGGAGACGAAACGGAGCGGCCTGGCGGTGCCGCCAGCCCGCATCTCGGCAACCATGTCTTCAAGGGCCGCCGGGTCCGGGCAGTCGAGTTCGATCAGCTGGCGGTCCGATCTGGGCAGATTCAGCAGGCGGTTGCGTGCCGACATGTCGAGCAGGCGGTTGCACCAGCGCTGTACGCGGTCGGCCGGGCGATCCGGGAGGCGTTCTTCTTCCCGATCTTCCCGCAGGACGGGAGGAGCCTCGAACAACGGCAGTTCGGAGGTCTCCGGCGTAGCGGTCTCTTCACTGCTGTCCGAAGGCGTTGGGGGCGTGGAAAGGGGGAAGATGCGGCGCAGGCGCGCCCGGTGGATATCGATGACTTCACGGAATTCTTCCTCGTCATCGTCGCTGATATCCCGAAGTCTGGCCTCTCCGTGTTCGCAGGCGGCAGTGAAGCCGGGCTTGCGGGCCGCGGTTGCCAGCGTTGTCTCGAAGACACGCAGGTCATCGAGTTTCAGGCGATTGCGGATGCCCGGCAGATCCTGGACGACCGATGATCCTGCATCCTGCTGGGAAAGCCACAGGCCGGCGAATGCGTGTCCTCGTGTCAGGACGATCAATGGTCTCAGACCGATGGCTTCAAGACAGGCGGCAAACAGGACGGTGGTGTCGAGACAGGTGGCCAGACGTTCATCGAGAACCTGCGTTGGGAGGCGGATGCGCTGACCGTGTTCGATGAACGACGCGGGCGGGTTGATATAGGTGATGTCAAGGCTGCAGATCGCACACCAGATGGCCTGTGCCTGCGCCCAAACCCGTGTCTTGTCTCCCTGGTAGCCTTCAAGGGAGGGGGACTGCCCGGCCTGGCGCATGATGTCGGAGGCATTGCGCAGGATGCGGGCGATGGCCGGGTCATTCGGCAGGACGAAGGCGGCAAGAATATCGGGAATGCCGGACAGGCCACCCCATTCGTTGCGGGCGAGTATCCGGATATCGCGGGTCGTTCTCGCCAGTTCCTGCTCCCCGGCGCGGGCGACCAGGGTGACGACGGCTTTCGAGGCTTCGGTCTGGGCAGAGAGCAGGGGGCCGTCGAGCGTGAGATCGCGATCGCTCAGGACACGCAACTCCCCGGCGCCGACCTGCTGCAACATCCAGGACCGGGGCATGAGAAATGGGGGTTCGCTGCTGATGGCAATTTCAACGACCGGATAATCGTGATCGGTCTGGTTGTCGAAAGCGAGTTCCTCAAGGATGGGAACGCTGTTTTCCCACAGGCTTGCGTTGACGGCTTCCTGCATGGCGACCTGCAGGAGCGGCATTTTCACAGGCGGCGCGGTGTCAGCGTCGTCAACGATAGGGTCCTGTGCTGCGTCCACCGAAAATTCCTCCATGCCCGGTATGTTCACGAGCTTGATGACATTGCTGTCAATCGGGTCATGAAGAAACCATCCATGTTTCGTTACAAAGAATCCTCATGGATTGGGAGTGAAAATTCAAGGGCCTTGGTGTGTTCCGTGCCGGTAGGGCGGGAAAACAGGCAGATATTCATTGCCGTGAGGCGATCAGGCAGGTCTGTCCTGATCCTGGCGCGGTTCACTGCCGCCTGTCCGCATCCTTTTCATCCATTCCACGAGGACCCTGTCCTCATGCTTCTGAACGATCTGCGCGAAGACGGGGTCCTGTTCGTCCTGTCCAAGTTTGAAGGTGGGGTGAAGGGTCAGGTTTTCGATGGAGAAGCCGATGATGTGTTCTTTCATGCATTCGGTCCGGCTACCGGCTTCTTTCATGCTCCAGGGCGCGGGCTGGTTGCGCTCCATTTCCGCGATGAGGATTTCCAGGCTTTGCTGTGTCAGTTCAGGAGAGAAGGTGATCCGGCCTGAAACGAAGAGACGGGCGTAGTTCCAGGTCGGAATCCAGGAACGATCCGTCAGGAGGTTGGGAGTGATGTAACTGTCGGGTCCGCAGAACAGGACACCGACGTCCTGTGGTTCCTGAAGTGCCCGGGGAGAGATGTTGCGTTTTGCCATGTGGCCAATGAGCGAAACCATCCGTTCCGGACATCCTTCCGTCTGCGCAACCAGCGGCACGTGGATCGGCTGGCCCGGATGAACGGAAACTCCTGTGATCGCGGCCAGTGGATAGTCATGCACAAGCTGTAGAGCGGGATTGATCATCAATACTAGCCGTCTGATTCATTGTAATTGTCTGGCTTGTGCCACGGGCTCAGGTCATGAAAACCATGAGGTGACAGGCGCGATATCAGGTTTGTCGCTTCGACAATGTCATGCAAGAGCCAGTTTTCATATTAATACGGGACCATTCAATCCCTCTTGGGAAGAAAACTGGCCGATGATAGGACTGTTCCGGATGTTGTTCCATCAGGGAGGAGACCGGATATGCTTCGTCCATGGCGGATGCATCTGGATGTTCGGCTCGATCATGAGTCACCGCTGCCGATCTATATCCAGATCGCCAACGCGATCGTGCATGATATTGAGCGCGGGCGGCTGGTTTCCGGAGAGTTTCTTCCGAGTACGCGTGCAATGGCACAACTGCTTTCGGTCAATCGCAAGACGATCGTACTTGCCTATGACGAACTGATCGCCCAGGGCTGGATCGAGAGTGCCGGGACGAGCGGCACGAAAGTCTCTGATGCTCTGGGGCTGCGTCCGCCGGTTCCGGACGTCGGCTCCGGTGAGGGGCCGGTTCCGGATGCCAATACGCCGCTCTATGACTTCAAGGCTCCTCCCGGGCGGCCACTGGCCGTTCCGAAGGAAAGGAATGCGTACAAGATTGATGAGGGGTCTCCGGACGGACGGCTGTTTCCGCCGGATGTTCTGGCGCGTGCTTACCGCACCGCGATGACACGCCTGTCGCGGAGTAATACCCTGTCTTATGGAGATCCGCGTGGTTCACTGGAACTGCGGGAAGTCATCGCGGCAATGCTCAAGACGTAGCGGGGGCTTTCGATCGGTGTTGAGAATGTCTGTCTGACCCGCGGCAGCCAGCATGGGATCTTTCTGGCAGCGCTGACCATTCTGCGGCCAGGCGATACGGTTGTGGTCGAGGATCTGACCTATGAGCCGGCCGTCATGGTTTTCCGCGCCATTGGCGCGCGGGTGGTCAGTATCGGGCTGGATGAGGATGGCGCGGATGTGGACGCACTGGCCCGGCTCTGTGAACGCGAACGCGTGTCTCTCGTTTTCCTGACGCCTCATCATCAGTTTCCGACGACGGTGTCTTTGCGTCCGGAACGCAGGCTGCGCCTGATTGAGCTGGCTCGGCATCACCGGTTTGCCATCCTTGAAGATGATTACGACCACGAATTCCATTTCCATTCCCAGCCGCTGCTTCCGATGGCGAGTTACGCGCCGGAAAATGTCGTTTATGTGGGATCGCTCTCGAAGCTCGCTCTTCCTGTTCTCCGGCTGGGTTATGTTGTGGCGCCTGCGCCGATGATCGAGGCGCTGGCTCATCATGTCTCGTTGCTGGACGGGATGGGGAATGTCATTACCGAGACAGCGGTTTCCACACTGATCCAGGAGGGCGAGCTGCGTCGCCACGCGCGCAAGGCCGGCCGGATCTATGCCCGTCGGCGGGATACCTTTGCTGTGATGCTGCATGAGATATTCGGTCATCATGTCACGTTTGCAAAGCCTCAGGGGGGACTGGCGTTCTGGATACGGTTTGTGGATCCGGCCTGTCTCAAGCGGATGGAAGAGAACGCGGCATCCATGAACCTGCGCTTCGCGCCTTCGGAGTCTTATGCTGCTGCGGGGAAGGCCGTAACGGGGCTGCGTGTGGGTTTTGCGAGCATGACGGAGGCCGAGGCGCGGCAGGCTCTTCTCCGGATGGGCAAAGCCAGCGGTATTTCCTGAAAAATAATACCGGCTGGTCCCGTGCAGAACATCACGATGTCGCAATGGACCCTTTGAAAAGTAAAAACTGGATGTTCTGGTAAACCAATGACCGGGGTCATTCTGACAGGGTCGGTGCATTAACCCGGGAGCTGGTTTGCCTTGCTTATGACGACTGCCAACGGCCTGTCGAACAGGACATCCGTCTCTGCACGGAGAAATCTGCAGCGCGTTCTGAGCCGAGCCGGTGTCTGCGGATTGCTGGTGACTGCCATGACGCTTCCTTCCGCCTTTGGCAAGGCCGGAACGGGCGGGGAGGTGACGTCCGGAGGGATTACACCCCAAGAAATCACGCCCCGGGACATCGCGTCGCTGCGTAGTGTAACGGATGCCGAGATTTCGCCGGATGGCAGCATGGTTGTTTACATGCGTGTCGATCCCGCAAGGAAAGAGGGGCCAACCCCTCCGGTTCTGTGGGAGGTGGCGACCGACGGGCATCGTCCTGCCATGAAGCTGCCCGGAAGCCTGGCTGGCGATCATGAAGCCCGCTGGTCTCCGGACGGGAAGAGCCTGGCCCTGTTGCGAAAGGCAAAGGCATCCGGAGAAGCGGAGCTGGTTCTCGCAAGGCCCTGGAATGCGACTGCAATCCCTGTGGGAGGCATGAAGGGCAGTCCGGTTACATATCGCTGGGCGCCTGACGGGCGGTTCATTGCGGTTATTACCAGGGAAAAGCCTGTTCCGCAGGAGAATGGAAGTCAGGTGGAAGGTGCCAGTGGTGCGTCCCATCTGTTCATCGTGGATCTGGCGCATATGACGGCGCGGGAAGTTCCGGTGTCTGCGCCATTCATCTTCGATGTGGACTGGGCGCCTGATGACCGGCGTCTGGTTCTTCGGACGGGACAGGAAGGTGGGCTCGATTATTTCTGGTACCGTTCCGTCGTCTCGGTCATGGCCGTGGATGGCGAGCATCTTCAGACATTGCCGGGGCGGGCCACGGCTGTGCATCCGTCCTTTTCTCCGGATGGCCAGCAACTCCTGTATGGTTATTTCGCGGATAACGGGATCGGCGGCCATGTCGCGCGTTATGATCTCGCGAGTGGTGTACGGCATCCTGTAGGAGCCGACTGGGGCGGCGCCATCCTGCGGGCAGTCTGGGATCAGGATGGCAGGGGACTGACGGTGCTGGGGTTCCGGGGGCTGGACACGTCTCTGGCGCATGTCGCGACGGCAGATGACCGCGTTGAGCCGTTTGCGACCCTGCAGGGTGAAATCTTCAGCTTTTCACAGGACCGGGCCGGCAATATTGCGGTCGTGGCGTCAACCCGGCAGAAGCCGGGGGAGGTCTGGCTCTATCATGGGGCTGACGGGCATGTTCTGACGGATACCAATCCGGAGGTGGCTCACTGGGATCTGGGTGAAGAGCGGGTGGTTCGCTGGAAAGGACGGGACGGCTTGGATCTTCAGGGGATCCTTGTCCTGCCGCCTCATGTGTCGCCTCGCAAGCCTCTTCCGTTGTTCGTTCAGGTTCACGGCGGCCCGCTGGAAGCCTGGTATGATGGCTGGCTGGGATCGTGGCATAACTGGGCCCGGATGCTGGCGTCTCATGGCATTGCGGTCTTCATGCCGAACCCCCGTGGGTCCGAAGGCGGGGATACAGCCTTTACCGTGGCGAACCGCGGAGACTGGGGTGGGCAGGATTATCAGGACATCCTTGCAGGCGTAGACATGCTTGAGCATGAGGGGGTCGCCGATCCCGGGCATCTGGCTCTGGGAGGATGGAGCTATGGCGGCTTCATGGGAATGTGGGCGGCCGGTCATAATGATCGTTTCAGGGCTATTATTGCAGGTGCCGGAATTTCGGATCTTGAAACGATGGCCGTGGCAACGGATGTCGGTTTCAGTTTCATTTCTCCTTATTTTGGTGATCCGCTGACGCACCGGGTGGATTATGCGGCTCATTCGCCCCTGTCCTTTGCCAGTGCGGTCAATGTTCCCGTTCTTCTGCTGCACGGCAATGCAGATGCCCGTGTTCCTCCTGTCCAGAGCCGCCTGTTCTATGCCGCACTGCATGAACAGGGGAAGCCGGTGCGCCTTGTTCACTATCCTGCTGCGCCTCACTGGTTCGGGGGCAGTGTCGGGATGGATACCGAGATTGATGTCCAGCAACAGGTTCTTTCCTGGCTGCAGCGTTATCTCTGATTGTTCGTTGCTCGAAATAAAAATCGTCAAACATCTTCAACTCAGGTTCAGGGTTCCCAGAAATGCGTGTACATGAGCTTAGAAATGTTCGGGTGACCAGTCTCTGTTCCGGGCGCATGAGCGCCCTGCGTCTGGCTCTTATGACGGCGGTGTTCGCGCCTCCGGTCTCTGTGCTGGCGCAGGATCTTCCGCCCGTAGCGCATGGTTCGAAAACGCCGTCCAAAGCGTCCGGCCATCCAGCAACGGTTCTGGTGCCTCACCGGCCTGCAACCGATCCCGCGGATGTACAGGGAGGTCTTGAAACGATTACGGTATCGGCGGAACGCCGGCGTCAGTCCACCCATGACGTTGCGAACTCCGTGACGGTTCTTTCGGGGCAGTTCCTGCAGAAGATCGGTGCGCAGTCTTACGCGGATTATATTTCACAGGTTCCGGGCGCGACTTTCAACCAGTCCCTTCCCGGTCTTTCGACCATTACCTTCCGCGGTATTGCAACGACGGCCGGTCTGGATCAGGGGCAGGGGACAACCGGCTATTTCCTGAATGATATTCCTCTTGCCGAGCCGGGTTTTGCGATTGCTGTGCCCGATATCGATACGTTCGACGTTGCCCGTGTCGAGGCGCTTCGGGGACCACAGAGTACGCTGTTCGGTTCGGCGACCCTGGGTGGGGCCATCGATTATATTCCCAATCAGGCTGATTCCAGCAAGATCGATGCGGCGGCGCAATCATCGATCGTCGGGATGCCGGGGCATGAAGTGGGCTATGCTGAAAAAGGCATGTTCAATATTCCCATCATCAAGGGGAAACTGGCCGTGCGTGGTGTGCTGGATTACCGGCAGGACCCGGGATACATTACCAATCGGGGTATCGGCACGAATACGAACACCAGCTATACGCGCAATGCCCGTGTCAGCGTGGTGTGGACACCTACGGATGTGGACAAGCTGGCCTATACATATCTGGCCCAGAGTTCCGATATTTCGGATGATCCGTATTCACTGATAGCCATGCCTGACTATCAGAAGTCTCGTCAGATCGAGGAGCCACTGCGGACCCAGGTCCAGATGCACGAGTTGAGATACGATCATGATTTCTCTTTTGCCACGTTGAGCGCGATGGGCGCCTTCCTGCGCAAAGGCAAGAATGCGACGACGGATTATACACCCTATTACGGAACCTCCATGGGGGGAGGCAACACGACGCTCAATGAAACGGGCGATAGTAAATCCATGTATTACGAAGTACGGCTTGCATCGCGGGGACACAGTCGTTTCAGCTGGTTGCTGGGCGCGGCCTATTACGAGACATGGAAGCGGATTGAAGACAATGTTTCGACTGCGGGAGTCAGTTCCTATCTCAGTGGTCTGTACGGATCATCGGTTGCTTCTTCCCTGACGCAGGGATCTGATAGCTGGTATTGGGGAACGGCCAATTATGATGGAACCGAAAAATCGATTTTCGGGGAGTTTTCCTACACACTGCTGAAAGGTCTGACGCTGACGGGCGGGGCACGCGTGTTCAATGCGGCTGAAACGGCTTCGACCGAAACACCAGGCTATATTGCCTATGCCGATTACGGCACATCGCTTCATCGTGCCGCGTCCTCGACGTCCCAGACCAGTGCATTGCCAAAAGTCGCACTCCGATATGAGCCCAACAAGGCCATGATGTTCTATTTCCTGTTCTCGGAAGGATACCGGTTCGGAACCCCCAACTCCGTTATTTACAATGCGGCCTATCCGACGCCGATGGGAACAAAATCCGACAGTCTCATGAACTATGAAGTCGGGGCACGTCTGAATCTGTTTCATCATCACCTGCTGCTGGAGCCCACCCTCTATTGGATCGACTGGAGCAACATGCAGGCCCGGCTTCTGCGTGGGGATGGTCTGACTTATGGTGCGAATGTGGGATCGGCCGTCAGCAGGGGGGCGGAACTCAGTGCTACATGGATTACCCCGATCGACGGTCTGACCCTGAAGGTCAACGGTACTTATGACGATGCCCACACAAACCAGTCGATTACGACATCCAGTGGTGTCATTGCAGGAGGTTCGCAACTGGCGTCCAGCCCGAAATGGCAGTTCAGCGAGATCATGAGTTATACTGTGCCGAATGTTGCAATGGAGCCTACATTTGCGGTCATTCATCACTACCGTGGCTCTGCGCCCGGGTTGCTGGGGAACAGTCTGATGACCGGAAATTACAATACGGTTGATCTGCGCGTTTCCGGAACTTTCCACACCCAGCAGGGGCAGTTCGGTGTCAGTCTGTACGTCAATAACGTGGGGAATTCCCATGGGATTACCATGGGGTACGATAACGGGAGCGCTCTTGTGAACCAGTATTACCTGCTTCCGCCACGTTTGGTCGGTTTTACTCTGAACTGGCATCTCTAAGATCTGAAACACTCACAAAACCTGAAATATCAGACTTCGAGGGCACGGTGCGGCCCTCCCGGGAGGAAAAGGGCGCATGCTCAAGAGACGTGACTTTCTGAGTGCCGGTGTTGGCTGTGCGCTTCCGGTGCTGGGTTTCCCTGCGATCGCGGCATCTTCGCGCGAAGGTGTCGAGACGGCCTATATCAACGCAATGCTCTGGGATGGCTATTCTGCTGCCCCCTCGATGAGTGCGATTGGTGTCACGGGAGAGCATGTTTCGTGTGTGGGCGCGGAGGCAGTCAAAGCCCGGATTTCGAAGCGCACACGGGTGGTGGATCTGCAGGGTGCGTTTGTCATGCCCGGTCTGATGGATTGCCATACGCATTTTTCCCTGGCGTCACTGGCGTTGACGGAGGTTGATCTGCGGGGGGCGAAAACTCCGCAGATGATGGTCGATCAGATCGCCGCCAGGGCGCGGACTGTTGCGAAAGGGCACTGGGTTCTGGGAACCGGGTGGGATGCGGACCAGTGGGGTGGGGCGCTTCCGGACAGGAGCTGGCTCGACAAGGTGACGGGCGATGTTCCGGTTTCAGTGTCCCGCTATGATTTGCACATGCTGTTGCTGAATTCCGCTGCCCTGCGGCTTGCGGGGATCAACCGGGATACGCCGGATATTGCCGGGGGTGTCATTGTTCGCGACAGGAATGGTGAACCGACCGGGCTGTTGAAAGACACGGCCAAGACACTGGTTGAAGCCGTGATCCCGGCCTATTCGCCTCTCGAAATTGACGATGCCATGCGACGGGGTATCGCGCTGGGGCTGAGCAAGGGCGTCACCAGGGTCCATTGTCCCGAAATTGACTGGCGGACCCATGAGAGCCTGATGCGTCTGCGGGCGCAGGGTGAGACCAATCTGCGCTTCTATTCCATGGTGCCCCTGCCGGACTGGGAACGCCTGTTGCGTCAGGTGCAGGAACAGGGCTGGGGGGACGACTGGGTCAGATGGGGTGGTCTGAAGGCGCTGGCCGACGGGTCTTTGGGATCACGGAGTGCTCTGTTCCAGCAGCCTTACAATGATGACCGTTCCACGCGCGGTGTGCGCGTCCATCCGGTCAGGGATCTGCTGGAATGGACCTTGATTGCTGATCGGCACAATTTTCAGGTGGCGATTCATGCGATTGGTGATCAGGCCACGCATGACGTACTCGATATTTTCCAGACCGTCAGTGACCGGAATGGTCCACGGGACCGGCGCTTTCGCATGGAGCATGCCCAGAGCCTTCAGCTTGCGGATATCGGGCGCTTCAAAAAGGAAAATGTCATCGCCTCGATCCAGCCCTATCATGCGATTGATGACGGTCGCTGGGCTGTTCGGCGTGTTGGTCCCGAGCGTCTGAAGGGAACTTTCGCCTATCGTTCGATTGTTGATCAGGGCGCGCGGTTCTGTTGCGGGTCTGACTGGCCTGTGGCGCCTCTTGATCCTTTCACAGGGATTCAGGCTGCTGTCCTGCGTCAGACGCTGGACGGAAAAAATCCCGGTGGGTGGATGCCAGAGCAGAAGCTGACTTTGCTTCAGGCGCTGAGCGGATATACGATCGGAGCCGCTTATGCGGGTTTTTCCGAGAACAGGATGGGGCGGATCCTGCCAGGATTTCTGGCTGATTTTGTTGTTCTGGACAAAAATATTTTTACCATTCCATTCGAGCAGATTAACAGCATGTCCACACTGTCCACGATTGTGGGCGGGAAAGCGCGTTATACGGCGTAATACCCCGCTCTGCTCTTGCCCGGGAGCTGAGCTTATGAGGTCCACGACTACGTCACGGCTTCGCCGTGACGTAGTCGTGGATGATGAACTTTCCGGTGTAATGCTCAGTAAACGTATTTTCCTGGGGCATCACAAGGGTAGCTCTCCTCGAACCGGTCGAACATTTATGAAAAGCTATTTGTGGGTCGGAATACGGGATGCCGCATCCGGTGCAGTCAGGTCTTCGAACTGTTCCGGATGCTGGGACGCATTGACGTCTCCAACCGGTTTCGGGTGGTGCAGGTTGTCGTATTGCAGCGGAGCGATCGAGAGGGTCTGGTCCATGGTCGGCAGATCCTTCACGGTCCAGCCACCCCCGAGGCTGCGGATCAGATCCACATCCGCATGATACAGCCGGGTCGCAACCTCAACCTGATGGATGCGGCTTTCCAGCGTGTTTTCCTGGCTGACGATGGCTTCAAGATAGGTGCCAACACCGCCCTGATAGAGCGTCATGGTCATGTTCTGCGTCGCGAGATTGGCCTTCACCGCCTGTTCCAGCGCCGCGTTTTCCTTCGTCAGACGCTCGGTGAGGGACAGACCGTCCTCCACTTCGCGGAACGCTGACAGGACCTTCATCCGATACGTATCACGGGTCTCGCGATAGGCCGACCATGTTCTCTGAAGCTCCGCCCGGCGCAGCCCGCCATCGAACAGCGGCATGTGCAGGCTCGCCCCATAGGTCCACAGCGAGTTGGCAAGATTGGCCAGATCAAAGCCGTTGGCCTCAAACCCGCCATTCAGATTCAACGCGATATGCGGATAGAACGCCGCACGCGCAATGCCGATCTCCCGGTTGGCCTGCGCCATTTCACGCTCGGACGCCGCAATGTCCGGGCGGCGCTGAAGCAGGGTCGAAGGAACATCCGTCGGGATCGTCGGCTGGATGAAATGGAACTCCGGGCTGGCCGGAATATGGAAGCTCGACGGCGACGTATTGGTCAGCACCGCGATCGCATGTTCCATGACCTGCCGCGCTGCCTGAATGTCCAGCCGGGCCGCCTGCGTGGTGTAGAGCTGAGCCTGTGCCCGCGCCAGATCGAGGCGCGGGGCCGCCTGGTTCTGGACCTGGTTTTCCGTAATGCGAACGGCCCGCTCATAGTATCCGATGGACTGCTCATAAATCGCATCCTGCGCGTCATATCCGCGTAACTGGATGTAGTCGCGTGCCAGTTCGGCCTGCGTGCTCAGGCGCGCCATGGCGAAATCGGCGGCCCGCTGCTGGGCGAACTGCTTCTGTGCCCGCACGCGGTTGCGGATGGACGACCAGAAATCAGGCTCCCACGACACCAGCCCCCCATAATCCTCACTGGTCTGCGTCAGGGTGGCGCCATTGCGGAACAGCCGGTCGGCGGACTGCTTGTTGTCCGAAGCCCCCGCATCCAGACTGGCATGGGGCAGCAGTTCGGACCGTGCCGCCACAACCAGCGAGCGTGCCTGAATGAAGCGCTCGGCCGCCGCCTGGATATCGCCGTTATCGGCCGTGGCCCGCGCTTCAAGATCGTTCAGCAGCGGGTCCTGAAACATGGTCCACCAGTTGGCGGGCAGCACCATATCCGCGGGGGTTGCCACGGCAAAGGGCGCCTGCCCCTGCCAGCTTGAGGGAACGACAAAGTTCGGGGTTCTGTAAGTCGGGGCCAGATCGCAGGCCGACAGGCTGATCAGCGCGAGGGCTGATCCACCGGTGAGTGCGAGGCGTCGGAAGGTGGCTAGGATCATCATTCGTCCCCGTCATTGTCGGAGGAGTCATTGTCAGTCTCGAAGCCGCTTTCATTATAGCCCCGCGCCGGGGTCACGACATGCACCACATCGCCTTCCAGCAGATCGGCAGGCGGATTGTTGATGATGCGATCCGTCGGCTTGAGGCCGCTCAGGATCTCCGTGGAGCTGTCCGCCATGCGCCCCACCTGAACATTGACGTAATGGACGTGGCTGGTGGCATCCACGACCGCGACCTGCATGCCCTTTTCCTCAAAAACGAGACTGCCGCTCGGGATTTCATACAGATTGGCATCCGTGTTCTTCGCCGTCAGGGCAACCGAGGCGAACGTGCCGGGCCAGAGCAGATTGCCCGGATTGTCGAGCACGAATTCCGCAATGGCCGTACGCGTGTTGGGGTCATAGCCCTTGGACGTCGTCAGGTACTTCGCCGTAAAGGTCTTGCCCGCATATTGCGGCACCGTAACCTGCGCGGTCATGCCGTCCTGCAGGACGTAGGAAAAGACTTCCGGCACGGAAACGAAGAGACGCAGCTTGTCCGTATCGGCCACGGTAAAGAGCTCGGAGGCACTCCCCGTCGCATTCAGACCGCCGCCGCCATTATTGACGTAGTCGCCAACATTGACCGAACGGGCCGTGACGATCCCGTCAAATGGGGCCACGAGCTGCTTGAAGCGTTCGAGCGCCTCGAAATGATCCACATTGCGCTGTGCGGCCTGCACTTCGGCATTGGCGGACTGTTCGTTCGCATTGGCGACCGAAACCGACTGGCCGGAAACCGACTGGGACTTGCCCATCGCACGCCAGCGGCTCGCCGTGACGGACGCCAGATTGTATTTCGCCATGACGGACGCAAGACTGGCCTTGGCCTGCGCATATTCGGCATCAAGCGCCGGCGCGTTGATTTCCGCCAGAACGTCGCCCTGTTTCACATGCGCGCCATAGTCCTTGTACCACATTTTCACATAACCAGAGACCTGCGGATAGATCGGCGCCTGATACCAGGCATCAATATTGCCAGGCAGCGTCAGGGACACTTTCGGGCTGGTCCGGTGCGGCGAGACGACCGACACATCAGGAATGGCGCCGGCATTGGTTTCGGCACGCAAAGTGCTGACGGCATGGACGCGGTCGACGACGAGAAATGCGACGTAGAGGCCCACGGCGCAGGCTCCCGCGCCAAGAATGAACTTACGGGAAAGGGAGGCCATCAGACTGTCTCCTTGTGGCGCGCGGGACGGTTATGGAGGATTGCGTAGACGCAGGGGACGAACAGCAGGGTCGAGATGGTGGCGACGATCAGCCCACCAATCACGGCCTTGCCGAGCGGAGCATTGGTGGAGTTGGAAATCGCCATCGGCACCATGCCGACCACCATGGCCAGAGCAGTCATGATGACGGGACGGATACGCCCGTAACCGGCTTCCACGGCGGCGCGCAGGGCATCGCCATGCTCCTCGATCCGCTCGCGGGCGAAGGACACGACAAGGATCGAGTTCGCGGTCGCGGTGCCCATGCACATGATAGCCCCCGTCAGCGCAGGGACGGAGAGGCGCGTATGGGTGAGGAACAGCGCCCAGGCGATCCCGGCCAGCGCGCCGGGCAGGGCCGTGATGATGATGAACGGATCCAGCCAGGACTGGAAGTTCACCACGATCAGCAGATAGATCAGCACCACCGAGACGGCGAGGCCAAGCACGAGCTGGTTGTAAGCCCCGTGCATGGTCGTGGCCTGACCGCGGACATCCACCTGTGCAGACACCGGAACAGTCTTTGCCGTGTCGTTCAGGACCTTGTGCACTCCATCAAGAACGGAGCCCAGATCAGTGCCTTCCGCCGAGACATAGATGTCGATGTCCGGCATGGAGTTGTAGTGCGAGACCTCACCTGGCGTCCCCGTCGCCTTGATCGCACTGATGGCGCCAAGGAGCTGGGTCTGGGTTCCGCTCGGGTCGCCGTCGCCCTTGTCCACGGGGATCGTCATCAGATCCGTCAGGTGGGTCAACTGGTCCTGCGAGACATAGACATTGAGCGGGAAGGTCACGTTGTCGTTCGGATCCAGCCAGTATTGCGGATCAACCGTGGAGCTTCCCGACAGCGCCATCAGTTCGTTGTTCGCAAGATCCGCCTCGGTCAGGCCGGTCGCCTGGCTGAAAGTCCGGTTGCCCTGAACCATAAGGGTCGGCGTCTTCATGGTCTGCTGGATCACGACATCCGCCGCCCCCGGAATATGCCGCAGCGGCCCGAGGATGGAGCGTGCATAGGCGTAGTTCTGGCGGATATCCGGACCCGAAACCTGAATGTCGATCGGAGACGGTGCCCCGAAATTCAGGATCTTGGCCGTCAGATCAGCCGGCTGGAACGTAAAGACCGTGCCAGGGAACTGTGCCGAGAGATCCTTGCGCAGCAGGCGGCGATAATCCCAGACCGGCGAGGCCTCGTTCTTGAGCGTAATCGTCAGGTCGCAGTCCTGCGTTCCAATGCTGGGCGTCGGAATGAAAGCCTGGTTGTGCGGACCTTCCGGCAGGCCGCAATTGCTGATGATGTCCTCGACCTTGCCGGGCAGGATCTTGTGGATACGGTCATCCACGAGTGCCGCAATCCGCCCCGCAACCTCAATCCGCATGCCCAGAGGCGCACGCATGTGCATCTGCAGAAGGCCGGATTTCGTCTCGGGGAAGAAGTCCCGCCCCGCCGTGGCATAAAGCCCAAGCGAAAGCACTGAAACGCCGAGGAACACGCCCACGAAGGCGATACGACGCTCGACGCAACGGGTCAGGACGCGGTTATAGCCCTCGCGAAAGCGGGTGAAACCCCGCTCGAAACCCTGCTGAAAGCGGCCAAGGAACCCCTTGCGCGGCCCACCGGCAACCGTCTGGTCCATGTGAAGGGCCTCATGCTCCTGACCATGCAGACCGCTGTGAACATGATCCGTCAGCAGATATTTCGCCATCGTCGGAACCAGCGTCCGCGACAGGATGAAGGAGGCGATCATGGCGAACATGATGGCCATGGCCATCGGCCGGAACAGGAAGCCCGCTACGCCGTCCAGCTCGAACAGCGGCAGCCATACGATGCAGATGCAGGTCGTGGAAACGAAGGTCGCCACCACGATCTGGTTGGCTGCATCGATAATGGCGTCCTCAAGGCCCTTGCCCATTTCAAGATGGGTGTCGATGTTCTCGATCATGACGGTCGCGTCATCCACGAGAATACCAACCGCAAGCGCCAGACCGCCAAGCGTCATGACATTGATGGACTGCCCGGCCCAGCCCAGCCCGATGATGGAGCACAGGATGGCCAGCGGGATCGACGTCGCAATAATGATCGTCGAGCGCCACGACCCCAGGAACAGCAGCACCACGAGCCCCGTCAGGAACGCGGCCGTGACCATTTCACGCACCACGTCCTTGATGGAATCCTTCACGAAGGTCGACGCATCCGTCAGGACCGAGACATGCACGTCTGGCGGCAGGATGCGGCGCAGGCGCGGCAGAAGGTTCTTCACGCCGTTGACGACATCCAGCGTCGAGGCCCCGCCGCCCTTCATGACGACGATTTCCACACCCTGACGCCCCTTGACGAGAACCACGTTCGTCTGCGGATGGCCGCCGCGATACACGTCCGCCACGTCATGGATGTAGATGACCGCATTGCCCACCCGCTTCACCGGAATGTCGCCGATGGCTTTCATGCTGGTGGGGGTGGCGTTGGTCTGCACCATCCAGTCGGTCGCATCGATCTTCTGGTCACCGGCCGGCAGAACGATGTTCTGGTCCCGCATGGCGGCCTGAACATCCATGGCGGACAGATGATGCGCCCGGAGCTGCGCCTGGTTGAGCGCAATCATCACGAAGCTGTCCATCCCGCCATAGGGATGGGCGACCACAGACCCGGGAACCGTGACCAGAAGCGGCCGCACGGAAATAACGCCCAGCTTGAACAGGTCCGACGGCGTCTGCTTGTCGGATGTGATCTGAAGCGAAATGACAGGTACGGACGACGCCTCAAGCCGCATGACCATGGGCGCGGGAATATGCGTCGGCAACTGCTGGATCACGGTCTGCGAAATGGCGACGACATCCGCCTCCGCCGGGCCGATATCGGTCCCCGGCTGGAAGTAGATGTTGACGATCCCACGTCCGTAATAGGAGTTGGATTCCATGTGCTCGATGCCTTCGACGGTCGAGGTCACATTGAGTTCGTAATTGTAGATGATACGCCCGGCGAACTGCTCGGGCAGCATCCCGCCATAGGTCCAGACGACCGAGACGACGGGGATGTTGATGTTTGGAAAGACGTCCGTTGGTGTCTTGAAAATGGACATGACGCCAAGCATCACGATCATGATCGACAGGACGACAAAGGTGAGCGGTCGCCTCAGCGCGGTGATGACAATGGCATTCATTCAGCTCGGTTCCCGACAGGGTTACAGCAAGGAAGGGAAACCGGGACGATAGGGGGCCTGAAATACTACGTCTTTTAAATCGTGATTTATGGAATTTTTTTTACTATTCCATCAAAGTAAAAATTATTTTTTACTTTTGGTATGAGCTTTATGTAAAATTTCTGATGGATCTGTTTAAATAAAAAACCATTAATTTCATAAAATAGCACAGGCGGCGCGCCATCCTGACCGCGCGCCAGCCCCGCTGAAACCTTACCCCGCAGGACCGTCCGCCGATCAGGCCGGATCGGCCATGAGATCCAGCTGATAATCCGACTGGTCCTGAGATCTCGTCTGCTGCAACACATGCAGCCCCGGATCCTGCGGGACCAGACAGTTCACGAGCCACACCGTCTCGGGGCCGGCCCCGGTATTGCGATACGCCAGATGATTGGCCCCGGTCTTCAGCACGGCACGCACCCGGAAGCGGAAATCCAGAACCCCTGTCCCCCCGCGCATGGCCTCCAGTGACGGAAAGGTCGCCTCCTCCGGCACCAGTGCCAGAGGCTCCCCGTTCAGGGAGACGGACAGGCCGTGCGCAACCCGCGCAACATAGGCCTGCTGTTCCGCGGGAGACAGCCGACCGTCATGATCGGTATCGATCTGCCCGATCACAGCCCCGGCCACGTCCACACCCGGCACAAGCCGCAGATGCAGGGCGATGTGATCACGCGCCGGAGCGATCGTCGTGGCCTGAAGATACTCGTCCAGCCGATGCGCCGATGCCGTCACGGGCAGCAGCAGGGCCACACCCGCCACCACCATGCTCCGTATCCTGCTCATGGCGCTGTAAACCGGCTACCGTAACTGTTGGTCGGGTCCCGGTAAACCGTATGGACATGCAGCGTCGGATCGCCGCCGACGCCCTGCGGGGAAAACTCGATCAGCAGATGCGGACCCTGGATACGATAATAGGACGAGCCGTTGCGGTCAGGCTCATGAGTGGTCGGACCGCTCCAGGCAAACCATGTCTCGTCCAGCCCCTCGCGGATTTCTTTCAGGCGCGGCGCGGCATAGGTGTCGTTGATGATCCCGGCCCATTCGCCAATGATGTCCATCAGCATCTCTTTCTGCGCCGCATTCAGCGCAGACCCCTTGATGCCTTCGGGCACAATGGTTTCGCCATCATGCCCGGGCCCTGCCACGAGATCATCCACGGCATAGGGCAGGATCGCCTGCTTGCGCTGCTGCGCATCCAGCGCATCCAGCAGCGCAAAGGCCCTGTCGTTCTCCCCGGCCAGAACACGCACCGTCCTGCCGCCCCGCTTGTAGATCGCAGGCTGGGCCCCGGTCAGGGTCGGGGTCATCACGCCATGCGGACCATCGATCACAAGGTTCAGTCCCAGATGATGCCCGCCAAACTGCACCATCCAGGGCGCCGTTTCCGAAGGCTCCCCGACAATGCCAATGGTGTAGACGGCCCTGCCGGACGCAAAATCGGTCCCGGCATCCGCCAGTGCCTGATCCCCGTCCATGATGTCCTGAACCTTCTGATAGCCCCGTGCGCTCAGAAGCGTCTGCAGAAGGTGAAATGCCGCTGCCCGCTGGGTCGGCGTCAGCTGCCCCATCTGAAGTCCGGGCCGCAGCACGTCACTGACCGGAAAATTGGACCACACGGCCGTGCCGTAACGCTCCCCGACAAATCCCCCCGGTGGTCCCATGCCCGGGCCGCGCGCGGCCGGAGCCGCCGTCTGATCGCCCGTCACGGGCACAACGGGCTGCCCCGGAGCACTCCTGCGGAAGCGGACAAGCGTGCCGGATTTTTGTGCAACAAATGGAAACTGCACCTTCGTCCGCCCCTGTGAATCGAAGCTGGCGAGAAATGCACGGGCCGCAATGACGGCATCATGGGTCTGGTTCGCAGGCATGGTCTCTCCTGACGGCGAGGCTGCCCGGGCTTGGGAAAATCCGGCTCCCACAACTGGAGAAACCGCCAGAAACAGTCCGCCCAACACCCAGAATCTGTTCTTCACGCTGCCCTGACCCCGCTGGTTTTTCCTGCCGCCCGCATCCTGTTCCATCAGGCGGACGCGCAAGACTGCATGCCCCCGATGAAGCGATCAAGACCCGCCCGTCCGGGCCGCAGACCGTCCAGCCACGCGCCAGCAAAAGTAAGAAAATTTACAAACATCACATCTCCGTTATATGAAACTAATTCTCATTTGCGAATTTCATTTGCAGAAATCACGGCGGAGCGGTCAGGTGGACATGCACGGGAAAACCAGCAGCACGATACAGAACCTGTACCGCTACGGCGTTCTCCTGTGGACGGTCAGCGCCGGATTTCCGGTCACAATGGCCAACGCCGCCGATATCCCGGACAGGGAGGACAAAAAAGCCACCTCTCCCTACGCCACGGGCAACGCCCAGAAGAAAGGCCCGGCAAAACCTCCGCAGGCCCAGCAGTCCTCCGCAACAAACGAGATGCCCTCCAGCGTGGAAAGTCTGGTTGTCTGGGGGGAGGGACGGAAAAACGCGACCACCGACGGGACGGGGAGCTACGTCGTCAAGGCGGTGTCCATGGGCAAGATGCTCCTGCGACTGAACGAAATCCCGCAATCCGTCTCCGTGCTCAGCAGCCAGCAGATGCACGACCAGAACCTCAACAGCGTCGACGATGCGCTCAAACAGGTGTCCGGCGTGAACGTCAATCTCTACGGGGACGGCACCGCCGGCATGACAGCCCGCGGCTATGCGCTCACGCCCCAGTTCGACGGCGTGCCCTCAACGGGCGGCCTGCAGATGGCGCAGCAGTTCGATCTCGCCATTTACGACCGGCTCGAAGTGCTCCGTGGCCCCAACGGCACGTTTCAGGGCTCCGCTCCCCCGGGCGGGAGCGTGAACTTCGTCCGCAAACGCCCCCTGGACCAGTTCAGGGCTCAGGGATCGTTCAGCGGCGGCTCCTGGGGCAATTACCATGCCGATGCCGATCTCACCGGGCCCTTAAGCCCGTCCAAACGGGTGACAGGCCGTTTCGTGATCGCCGGAACCGACCGCGGCTACTTCTATCAGCACGCGCATGACCGCCGCTGGACGGCCTATGCCGATGTCGATGTGCACATCACCGACCATACGACCCTGTCCATGAGCGCAACCGGACAGAAAAATGACACCACCCGCTTCATGGGCCTCCCCCGCGCGGCCGACGGCAGCGACCTGCACTTGAGCCGCAACAGCTTCGTCGGCGCCGACTGGGGCCATACGACGTCCCCCATGTATGAACTCGGCGGCGAACTGGAGCACCGTTTCGGTGGCGGATGGCGCGCGCGTCTGACCGGCCGGCACCGCGTGACCGATACAAGCCTGCACTACACCTACCTCAACAGTGCCGCCACAGCTCAGAAAACCGCCAATTTCGTCGTCGCGAACTCCCTGATCCATGACCAGTACGATGGCGTGGACCTGTATGTCACAGGCCCCATCCATGCCTTCAACCGCAAGCATGACCTGGTGATCGGCGGGAATTATGATTCCGACGTGATGACAGACGGCGGCGCCACGCAGAGTTCGCGCGTCAATACGGGCCTCGCAGGCCTCGACATCTTCTCGCCCGTCATTTCAAGCACAATCCAGCCCGACATCACCACGATGTACCGCGAACCTACCCGTCAGGAAGGCGTCTACGGGTCCCTGCGGATCGAACTGCTCAGATCACTGCATCTGCTCATGGGCGGCCGGATCAGCTTTTACGAATACAAATACAGAAACATCTCCACCAATAGCCCCTATGTCACCAGCCTGAAGAACAACGCCGTCCCGACACCATATCTGGGATTGGTCTGGAACGTGACATCCGGGATCTCCGCCTATGTCAGCTTCACCGACACCTTTACCCCCCAGTCCGGCTACACCCCGACCGGCCGCCTGAAACCGGATCTCGGCCAGCAGATCGAGGGAGGGCTGAAAGGCGACTTCTTCCATCATAACCTGAACGTCACGCTGGCCGGCTACCGCGTGATCGAACGCAACAAGGCCATGATCGATGGCGATCTCGCCCCCACCTGCGGCCGCAGCGGAACCGGCGACTGCTACCGTGCAGCCGGCAAGGTGCGCAGCCAGGGCGCGGAAGCGGAGATGATCGGCCGTATCCTGCCGGGCTGGGATATCAACGCCAGCTATACCTATAATGACAATGTCATCCTGAAAGACAGCACGGCTTCCCTAGAAGGCCAGCCCTATGCCTCCAACTCCCCCCGACATCTCTTCAAACTCTGGAGCCACTACCGCTTCGCAGCCCCCGAGCAGACCAGAAACGTCTGGAGCGTGGGCGGCGGCCTGACCGCACAGAGCAGTACCTTCGGCACGACACGCACCGTCAGACAGGGCACCTACGTGGTCGCCAATGCCCAGATCGGCTACCAGTTCAATCCCAGACTGGATGTCGCCGTCAATATCAACAACATTTCCAACACACGATACTATCAGCGCCTCGGAAATATCTATTACTACAATTATTATGGAGAACCCCGGAATTTCATGGCCACACTGCGCAGCACGTTCTGAAATCTTTGGTGAGTATCGCTCAGGGAACTGACCGCGCAGAGCCCGCTACCGCTTCGGCCATGAAAACGGACACTGAAGGGGACGACGATGTTTACGTGACGCCAGCTCTTCGACGAAGTGTATCGTGTCCTGAAAGACTTTTTTTTCATTGCCTCTCACAGAGCCTGAAGTGGTTTTTTTTCTACTCAAATCGATGGGGAAGGAGCCTGACAGTCCCGCTCGTCGTTGCTGGGTGCAACTGTGATGGCTCCGCTTTTGAGGACCAGGCCGTATTCGGCTGCAACGCGATATAACAGGGCGGTGATCTTGAGGGAGCGGAGAGGAATGTGGCGCCTGTCTCGGCATTGACAAACATCATGCTGGAGACGTTTCCTTGTATGCCGAGGCAATGTCGTAACGCCACACCCGGTTTGACCCGACATCGCGACGCAATACGCCATGTTTGACCAGCAGGTTGAGATTACGCTGGATTGAACCATGACTGGGTGTATGACCGCCCAGCATCCTATTCAGAATTTTCCAGATTTCGTCAGCCGTTGTGCCTTTTCCGGCTTCAAGAATACCATGTAGCAGTACCCGCCGCAGGTCAGTCATCTTCAGGCAGCTTTCCCTGGATTGCTCTTCCAACTGCCGAACCCGCGTGTGGCTGGCCCCATGCCGGAGATGCCTTTCATCTGACGGTCTGTGCGGATCAGGGCGCGACATTATGTACTCTGGGCCGTCGCTTTGCCGAAGCCGGCCATCATTACGCGGCACGGTAAACCAACGGCTGTTATCCTGAATTATGCGGAGTGGGAGAGACTTTCCCGCGTGCCCTAATTTGGCCGTTTGCTGATGAGTGCTCCCTTAGGTCACGTTGACAAAAGACCTGATCCAGAGCCTTGCCGCGGCGAGGTTGAGGAAACTCATGAAGGACAAGGCGGTCTTGTCATAGCGGGTTGCAATGCGGCGCATCTGCTTAGGTCGCGTTGACAAAAAATGGGGGGGAGGCGAAGAACCGTCAATTGAAGTTCTTGTGTGCTGATTTTGGGCTCAACGAGCAGGAATTGATGATCCTGGATGGTCACTTTCACTCTGCGACTGGGGTAGAACGAGGGATGAGTTCTGGATTGCTATGCGGTCGTACTGATCCACTCCAGGAACAGAAAGCGGCGCATGTTGTAGACGATATTTGCCAGCCCGATCCTCATGGTGGCATGGGTGATACCCACTGTCCGGACAAACAGTCCCGTCTGTGCTTTCTGATCGGCAAAGACAT
>NZ_JABCQB010000014.1:0-91945 GCF_015244525.1 Gluconobacter sp. R75690
ATCCGTCAGATCGCCTCGTGCCATGCCTGTTCTCTCTGCTCCTTACCCCACAGGCAGGAAGTGAATCAGATCTCAGGCAGATCGTATAGATCTTTTGTCAACGTGACCTAGACACTCCAATGATGGAAGGTGCGGGAGAGTCGGGCAACCGATTTTCCCGCAGCGCTTTGACGGGAGGCGTCGCATGACCTTCCTTCAGAAACCCGCTCCTCAGACACGTCGGGGCTTCGAGCAGCTTCTCACAGAGATTAATCCGAGCGTTCACGCCACGGCGCGCGAACTCTTCATCAATCAGCAGAACTGCCACAATCAGGCGGGGCTACTCGACAGCTACCGCGATTATGATGGCGCACGCACCTGGTCCGAACATGCGTTCCAGATCGGCGAGCGCTTGGACGAACTCCTGTCCGCGAACCTAATCCGGAACCCCTTTCCCGGCATTCCAGACAAGACCGTCGACTGTCGCCCGGTAACTCTATCCACGATCGAAGAAATCGACCGTGTCCGTCTGCATGACTGGTGCTGGAAGATGGTCGATGTCGTCCGCGCCGCCGCATACGGACAGCGCTGATGCCAGTCCGCAGCCAATCATCGAAATTCGGCATCTGCGACGCGAAAGGCCGCGTCGTGGAACGCTATGCGACCCGTTATTTTGCTGAGCAGTCCGCCCTCTCCTGGGCCGCCTGCAAGCGCGCAGCTGTCAGCATCCGTAACGGCAGAAAGATTATCGCCCAAGCAGTTCCGACTGGAAACGGATCGGCGTGCCTGGATGAAGGTCACAATCCGGAAATCGCATTTTGAGGTGCCTCTCATCAAAACGGAGAGCCTGACCTGATGAAGCTTAACGATCTGCCCACGGTCTACACCGTCAACGACCTTCTGGATCACCTGAAGGGTCGCCTCGGCCGAGGAAAGCTGATGCAGCACCTTTCCCAGGTCCTCGAGTTCGATGGCGGCCCCACGCATCGCCGCTGGTCCAATCGGATCGTCTTTTATCCCGAAGATATCACCCGCCTGCTGTCGAGCCTCGAATGTCCCTCAAAATCGTCAAACGCCACAATACGAAGAACCTCTACATCCGCGGCACCATCAGGGGCACGAGCGTATGCGAAAGCACTGGAACTTCTGACCCCACACGGCCGGAAGAATTCCGCGCCAAGCGCGAGGCCGAACTGTGGACCGAGAGCATCTACGGCAAGAAGGCAACCGTCACATTCGCCCATGCCGTAGCAGCCTATCTGGAGGCAGAGGAACGGTCGGAGACGACGAAGTTCCACCTGCGCCGCCTTCTGAACCATTTCGGCACTACGCGACTGATCGAGATCGCACAGCCACAGCTGGACGATGCCTATCGTAAGATCCTGCGGGACGGTATATCCGCCAGCTCCGCCACCAAGATGCGCGGTGTTCTGACACCGTTGCGGGCTGTTCTGGAATTCGCCGCGATTCGCCAATGGTGCGATCGTCCTGCTTTCGACACGCCCCGGATTCCGCGCGGCCGAACGACTTATCTGAAGCCGGCCGAGGTCAGACGCCTGATCGATGCCGCCGCTCCTCACCTGAAGCCGCTGCTGACGTTCCTGGTCGGAACAGGCGTGCGGATGTCCGAGGCTCTTGATCTAGAATGGAAGGACGTGGATCTGCGCGGCAAACAGGCAGTCGTCTGGCAGAAGCAAGGAAATGAACGCAGACTGGATCTTGTGCCCGTGGTAATGGAAGCGCTTGAAGCCCTGCCCCATCGACACGGTCACGTTTTCCGGCCGGTCCAGATCCGCCGACGCTTCAAGGGTGCCGATCCGGAAAGGATCATAGGTGACTGTTACCCTAACAATGGTCGCACCAGCGGCGGCCAGATCAAATCAGGGTGGGCCGCCGCCTGTCGCAAAGCCAAACTGCCAGGCAAGTTCCGTGTCTGGATCCCGAAAGGCGAAACTACAGAGCGCCGCGTCTTCGTCCCAGACATCACGCCACACGATCTACGCCATACCTGGGCCACCTGGCATTATTGCATACACAAAGACCTCCTCCGCCTGAAAGACGAAGGAGGTTGGAGCACGATCAATATGGTGACGCGGTATGCGAAGCAGATGTCTGCATCGTATCAGGATGAAATAAGATATTCGTTTATGAAATTATGACATCCTTGAGTTTATTTTTCTTATTAGATTATTTAAGTGCTTCAATTCTTCTTGTGAATAATCTTTATATTTCTTGAAACATTCTAAGTACTTCTTTTTGAGCTCATTTTTTGCTGACTTTCTATCTGTATTGCTTCCAAGTTTCATAATAAGGTCTGTTTCCGCGCCATTGACCTCTGAAAGAATTCTTGTTGGTAGTAACCCCTCAATGCAATCTTTGCCTGGTGCTCTAATCCCATTGGCACAGAAATCACTCTTGTCGATACCTGCTCGCTCTAGTGCCGCACTACACTCTCTCTCAGCATCAAGGTCGAAAGTTACAAAAACTTTGTCAAATTTACTAAGAAGAAATTTCACAAGCACAGTGTTTTTAAGTGTATCCTTCCCTCCGTAAGGAGTTACTTCAATTTCTTTATTTAATTTATCGCAATTAAGATCATTTTCTGTTAAAAAATCAAAGTATTCCTTATCAATCGGCCCTTCTACTAGGAGTGATTTTGTTTTATCTACCCCAAATATGGGCCGTAGTAGAGCAAATTCTTTTGGGCTTATTCCTAGTTGTTCAGAAAATGGAACCATCCATTCGTCGCCATCTGTATTGATTATCTGTGATTCAACCAATTTTCCACGATGAGTTTTTCTACAAAGAAGTATATTTGACGACGGCTCTTCTTGGTTAAGCATGTAAGGACTATGAGTTGTAACTATTATTTGTATCCCAAACTCTTCTGATAAATGCCTAAGTACTCTACCAAATTCTGCTTGGGCAGAAGGATGTAGAAAGCTTTCTGGTTCTTCTACAAGTACGATAGGAGTAATTTTTTCATCTATAGATTCAGCGGTTTTTATCTTATTGGCGCGTAAAATTGCCATAAGAATATGAGTACGATTTTGTGTTCCACTTCCCCATTCGTCGATAGGCATATCGACATTTTTATCTTTTAAATTTATTCCGAGATGCATTCTTCTCGCAGAGACTTTCTCTGGCGGGGCTAATTCTACGTCATATTTTTCTTTCAATTTTCCTAAAATATCTGTCAAGCCACTTACATGGTCTTTGGCTAATTTTCGAATTTGTTTTTCTATAGTTTTATTTGCTTCATCTAATATTTTTCTTTCGCTTGGGGATATTACAAAGTCAAAAAATATTCTTCTTCGTCCATCTGAATAGTATATATCATCTTCTTGTCTTGTTGAGTTATGAACAAATAAAAGATTTGACGCTTTAATTCTTCTTTCAATTTCCTTTGCTGATTTATCATCAACCTTATGGTCATTTATAAATACAGACAAAGCGATGTCATCTGATATATTTATCTCGTATGATATGTATAGATTATTAACCTCATCTTTTATTTCTCTTTCTGCAATCTTTTCAATAAAAGATACTAAAGCTGGGTCTTCGCTTCTATAGAAAACAAATGAATACCTTAGATTTATAGGCTCTTCATTTTTTATCCATTGCGTTTTATCTTCTTTGTATGAAATAGAATTTCTTTCACTAAACCAAGGAGACGAAGTTCTCTCTAATATCCATGTTAAAAGCTTTATTATTGTTGATTTTCCGGCGTTGTTTTGCCCAGAAATAGTGCAGTAATTCTTGTGGAATTTTATATCTATATCTGAGAATACCTTATAATTGGTGGCTTTTATTCCGACAACTTTCATTAACGTTCTCCAAAAAAAATTATGGAAAAACTTTGTAACAAATTCTTGTGGAAAGCAACTCTGATCAATATCTAAATCAACTTCAATTTATTTAGGAATAGAGTCCGCATGCTATTTTTAAATATTGAGATAGGTCTTGCCGGGAAGCAGTCAGCCAATCTATTTTTTTGAAATAGAGTTGTGGATACACAGCTACCAAAGAGGCCGATATCGTCATTGACTATTTGTGACGAACAAACATTTTTTCAAAAAATTTCATCTATAACGTTTATGCCACACTACACAAACGCCCTTTAGACTCGTCCGCGAGAGCGTTCAGCATTAACTAATGCTATCCAAGAATTATCCACTTTTGATCTCAGCATCCCTGGTGTGGAGTGAGACAAAACGAATCAAACATCGCTTCCCATAACATGTTTCTGGAAAGAAAATCTTTGATTTTCATGGGTTTAGGATGGTGGGCGCGACAGGGATTGAACCTGTGACCCCTGCCGTGTGAAGGCAGTGCTCTACCGCTGAGCTACGCGCCCATCCGTGGGACGGGCTTCTAGCAAGGTGTTGTTTTCCTGACAAGATCTTTTTCGTGGGGAACCGCATTATCCGCTGCGGTTCCCTTTTTCGGCGGCTCAGAAGCCGAACATGTGGTCCAGCGAGAATGCGCCTTGTCCGTTTTCCAGGCCATGATAGCCGAAGAGGCGGCAGGTCAGGTCCCGGATCAGAACGTAGCCGCCTTCCCCGGCACGATCGAGGTGCGAGCCTTCAAACAGCTCGTGCGGGTGGACCATGAATGACCCGTTGGGCGCGATCCTGATGGTCGTCTGGGCAATCAGGGCACCATTTGCGTCATGGAGCAGAAGAACGGTTTCCGAAATATCGGTTCCTTCGACCGAAGCCGGATGGATCAGGCAGCAGAAGCTTCGCAGCGTCTCCTGCCCTGCCTTCTGTCCCAGCTTCAGAAAAAGTCGCGTCGTCAGGCCGGGCGGTGGGCCTGAGTACGACTGTGGCTCCGAGCGCCAGGTCATGAGTGTATTGAAAATATGGGCGCCAAAGCTGGTTTCAGCAGCGTGATCGCTCTCGCGGTTCCGATAGCGCATCAGGGCGTGCAGCCAGCCATCGGCTTCGCCGCCATCGCGGAAATCGTAAACCAGGTCGGCATGACCGGGCCGATCCACCAGGGTGTGCAGAGCAACGGCCGTGTCGTGGTCGCGGGGAAGGTTACCCAGGAAATGCGATCCGACTTTCCCACCTGTCTCATCAAACAGATCGAGCCTTACGGGAAGAGACTGGAGCGCTTCGGACATGGGGTTGGGCTGCAGGAACGTCTCGAACTGTTTCGGATCCAGGATCGGAAACGGCAGCAGGAATCCACGGCCCAGCGATGGTGCAAACTGACGGATGGCAGGCTCGGGTCGCAGATCGTCCCGCTCCACGTTCAGATGGGCGATGCGGGTGCGGCCGCGCTGCGTGATTTCATAGCGTGGACGTACGAGATGCCGGCCCGAACGCAGTTCAAGCTGTGCGGGCCAGTGTAATCCGGGAAAAAGCGCGCCAACATCCACGGCCACCGTCTCGAACGGCCCGACAGCACGGTCGAGCGCATACGATGTGTCTTCTCCCATCCGGTTGAAGGTAATGCCTCCAGCCAGAATGGTGGTCGCGTGGCTGTTCTGTACCCAGACGATCAGCGTTTCGTCGGGCTCAGGGGCCGGAAGGGTTGCGTAACGCACGGAAGGCCAGGCATTGGCATCATGCGTGACGGAGAGGCTCGGGTCGCCGTTTTTACCCCAGCTGTCGAGAGCATATTTGACGACGTCATGTCCGCGCGCGCCCAGAACATGGATGAAAAGCTGTCCCGTAAATTCCGGCAGATCAAAGCGGCGGCGGATATCGGCGCTGTCGATCGTGATCCCTGCCCCGGCTTCAGTTACCGGCTGTTCCCACTGGGCCAGCACCTTGCCCGCTCCGTCATAGAGCCGCATCCAGTAACGCAGGTTCTCCGCCGCATAGCTGGACCAGTAATTGGCCGTCACGATCCGGCAGGAAAACTGCTCTGTCTCGCGGAAGAAGGCGAAGTTGGTCGCGAAGTTCAGCTTGTCCAGATAGGGACGACCGGCAACCAGCATCTCGTCTGGCAGGCGCGCCGGGGCAAGCGTGTAAAGATCCCGACCGTTCTGAAGTCCCTTCAACCGGGTCCGCATTTTGGCGTCTTCAAAGGACAGAGCAAGGATGGCATCCGCTTCGGTCGCGGGAAGATCCACGAGCGCACGAAGCGTTCCGCCAAAACCGTCCGGCTGTCCCACCCGCTCCGTATCATGAACATAGACGCAGGCCGGTTTCAGCCCCGGATAGAGCGCGGCCAGCGTGCGGGCAGCGTCATCCGGATCGTAGACAGCCAGCGTCCGCCCTGCGAATTCGGCTTCCATCCGGACGAGCGCTTCCGCGGCCAGCGGATGCGCCAGTGCCTTGTACAGAACATTGCCACCCTGCGGACCAAAGGTGCGGATATCGAGCATACAGGGGCCCTTTCAGAGCTTCAGACGTCGGCGCATTTCTCTCGCCACGAGGGGGGTATCGTCAAGCGGCATGACATCCCACGGAACCTGTGTCGGATCGAACCACTTAACCCGCCCGGCGTCTTCAAGCGTTTTTACAAAGCGTGAAATCCGGCTGGAGCGGCCTGGAAGCGGAAAAACCAGGACCGGGGCAGAGGTCGCCACGGCTTCGGAAATCATCGAGACACTGTCCGTCGTGACGGCAATCATGTCCGCACAGGCCAGCATACCCATATAAGGGTTGTCGTCCCCACTCCCTGTCAGAACGGCAATGCCATGAGGCTCCAACCGTTCGCGAAAAACGGCTATGGCAGCCGGATCAGTCCGGCGCGAGGGGGTAAGGACGGCCTGCATGGCGTTGCGCTTCGTGAAAGTGATGATCCCTTCTGCCATCCGTTCCGCTTCAACCGGACCCAGCGAGAAACGGCCATTGGCGCCCCCGATCAGAACGGACAGCAGCGGGCGCCCATCGCGCTTCAGTCGCCCTTCCCATCCGCCCCGTGCCAGAGCGAGCTTCTGTGGTGTGACGGGATGAAGTGCATTGCGTGATATCAGAACATTCGGTCCGCTGATCCCGTCATGCGTGTTGGCAATCACGAGGTCGAACCTGCTGACCGGCATGCGCGGGTTCTGGATCTGCACGACCGGCAGTCCCTCGCGCCGGGCCACAGCCCTGCCGATGATGCCCCCTGTCCCGCCGATACAGATGATGAGGCCTGTGTCTTCGGGAATCCTGATGGGATCGACCCGGCGCAGCGGAGAGGGCCAGTAACGGGCCGGAAAACGCGACCAGAAAGGCTGGATGCGCACAGGCCGGAAATCCCACTCCAGACCGGCCTTTTCAGCCAGTCCGGCCCCCTGCGCCCGCATACCGGCGAAGTCCTCCGCGATGATGATGGCCTTCATGAGGGAACTCCGCAAAAAGAAGGTATTTCCCGAACTGCGAGAAATTTGGCAAGAAGCGCACATGACAACCTCCCAGCCGCGCCCTGCCTCGCCGACCGCAACGTCCGCCACTCCTGCTCCCGGGTTTGAGGAGCTTGGGCTGATTGCGCCCCTGCTGGCAACTCTTGCCCAGGCCGGACACAAACGTCCGAGCCTGATCCAGGCACAGGCTATTCCCCCTCTGCTGGAGGGCAAGGACGTTCTGGTCGGCTCCCAGACAGGCAGCGGCAAGACCGCCGCTTTCGTGCTGCCCATGCTCCAGAAGCTCGAAGAAGCTGGCCCGGCCCCCGGCCCCCGTGCGCTCATTCTGGAACCTACGCGCGAGCTTGCCGCCCAGACCGCGGCCGTCTGCCGTCAGCTCGGGCGTCGGCTGTCCCTGAAAACGCGTGTTATCTGTGGTGGTACCTCCCGCGAGCAGCAGGTCCAGTCCGTCAGCGATGGCGTGGATATCATCGTTGCGACCCATGGCCGTCTTCTGGATCTGGTCATGCAGGCTGATCTCGTTCTGGAACATCTGACCTATCTGGTTCTGGATGAGGCGGACCGTCTGCTGGATGAGGATTTCTCAGCCAGCATGACGGCGCTGACCCCCTATTTCCCGGACCAGCCGCCCCAGACTGTTTTCTGCTCGGCCACATTGCCCGACCCGGTCATGGATCTGGCCAAGCGTGTGACGCGCAATCCCGTCCGCGTGGAAATCGCGGCGGAATCCTTCACGCCCAAGAACATCCGTCAGCGGGCGATTTTCGTGGAAAAGGACGACAAGCCCGAGACCGTTGCCCGTCTCCTGAAGCATTTCGAAGGCCGCAGCATCGTTTTCGCCCGGACGAAAAACACGGTGGATGCGCTCGCCAAAACCCTGCGCCGACATAACCTTCGGGTTGAAACCCTGCATGGCGACCGGACGCAGGGTGCCCGCAACAAGGCACTGGATCTGTTTCGTCAGGGGCGTGTTCCGGTTCTGGTCACGACCGATATCGCCTCGCGTGGTCTCGACATCCCGGATGTGGATCTCGTTATCAACATGGACATGCCCGAAACGCCGGAAGCCTATGTCCATCGTATCGGCCGGACTGCCCGTGCCGGTCGCAAGGGCGTGGCGTTCTCGCTGATCAATATTGACGAGCGCACGTTCCTGCGCGATGTCGAAAAGCATATCGGCTACCGCGTCCGGATCGCGACGGAAGACTCCCTAGACCGCTAGGACATCTCGCAGCTGGCGAGAATATCCCTCGCCAGATTTTCCCATTCCTGCCCGCTATCAACCTGCGGGCGAACGGGTGGAGGCGCCTCAAGGATATTCTCCAGCGCTGTCGCAATTGCCCCCGGCTCCGGTGCGCACAGAACGGCCTGCGCATCGTCCGAAAACTGCTCCACCAGCCCCCCGACCCGCGTTGCGACGACATAGCGCCCGCTGGCAATCGCCATGGCCCCGACGCCGCTCTGGGAGGCTTCACGATAGGGCAGCACCACAATGTCGGCCCATGCGATGAGGCGGGGAAGTTCGTCTTCCGCGACCCAGCGGTTCTCGACTCTGACCTGAGCCAGTGCCTCCAGTCGCCCCAGTTCCGGGCTTTCAGGTCCCTGTCCCACAACCCGACATTCGAAATCACGCCCGACACGCGGCAAAGCTTCCGCCAGCAGGTCCAGCCCCTTGTAGGGCAACAGACGGCCAAACATCAGGATGCGCGGGGCTCCCTTATGGGCGAATGGTGGCGCGGCTGCTCCCCCAATGAACGGCGGATGAGCCAAGGCGACGACGGGACAGTCTACGGCATCCGGCCCGGTGGTCAGTCCATCGGCGACATGACGGCTGAACGTGACGATCTGGTCAGCCTGACGGATCAGCCTGCGTTGCAGGATTGCCTGAAAAGGATAGCCATCGCCCGGATGAGGCTGCGCATCATGGACAATGACTACGATCCGTACGCCAGCCCGGCGCAGCACATGCGTCATCAGCAGATCCAGAGGTCCCGGCATTGCACAGATCGCTACGTCCGGACGGAAGTCCCTCACAATCCGTCCCAGCTGGTGCAGAAATCCCGGCGCCGTCAGCAGGCGCCCCACCAGCCCCTGGATGGAGCTGTAGGTCGCAACTTTCACGACCGCGTCCGGCGCATTCCGGCTCTGAAGGATTTCCGCCCGGTCTGACAGGCAGAGCAGAACATCCGTACCGGGGAGCCGTCTCAGCCCATCGGCCAGATCCACGGCAATCCGCGGCCCAGCTCCCCGCCGCCCCCATTGCCACACAAGAATGCGTTCGGCAGATTTCGTCACGGCTGAACCCCAACCGCCAGAGCCGCTTCCCGTAGTGTCGCACCATTCAGGCGCGTGGCGATCCTCTGTCTGGCATTCGCACCAAGGCGGGACCGCAAGTCCGGATCTGCGGCTGCAGCCCGCAGGGCCGTCACGGCGGCATCCCTGTCGGGAAGCGCCCATTTCGTGTCCGGCATGTCCCAGATCCCGCGTGGATCCCGTGCCGGAACCAGCGTGTACGGGACCGGCAGGCCGCACGTCGCGTCCAGAAACTCTGTCGTCGCCGACCAGTCCGTTGCAATCACGCACCGCCCCAGCGCCATGGCCTCCGCCACGACAAGTCCGAACCCTTCACTACGATGGAGGGACAGTACGATATCTGTACAGGCCGTCAGGGCAAGCCGGTCGGCGCCGCTGAGCTGCCCGGTCTCAATCCGGATATTGGTCGCTCCGCCGGTGGCTGCCCGGATCTCCGCCAGGTCGTCAGGATAATGTTCGGTATGGCCGATCTTCATGAGCAGGAGCCGGTCTGAACGCTCCCCGAAGGCAGCGCGAAACGCCTCAATCGTCTCGATCGGGCTTTTGCGCACCATACTGGAAGACAGGCTGAACGAAACCAGAACAATTACGCAGTCTTCCGGCAGCCCGAAAGATGCCCGGTCACGGTCTGAGGGTTTCTGTTCCGCAAGGCCCACCGGATGCTCGACGACCCGCACAGGGCGCTCCAGCGTACGAAAAGCCTGAGCGGTAAAATGCGACGGAGCCCAGATTTCATGGATATGACGGCGGGCATGACGCCATGTCTGCGGCACGACCGGCAGTTCCCAGGCCCAGTATCCGATGACCCGCCGTCCGGTTCTCAGCCAGCGTGGCATGAAAAGCTGTACATAAGGCAGCATCGGCGCATTGACGTGAATTATCAGTGGCGCTCCCGGCCCCGTCGCGTCCCCTTCAAGAACGCGCCTGTCGACGTCCCATGTTGCGCAGGGAATGTTCATGTCCCGCAGTGCCCGGACCATCAGGCGCGCTCCCTCGCCCAGTCCCGAACTGCGGCTGAATTCTCCCGCCACGATCATCCCGTGTGCCGGAACAATTCTGTGCGGCCTGAGCGCAGGGGCTGCGAGCGCCGTGACCCACGCGAAAAACCGCCTTCGGGATCCGGCAGGAAGCTGCTGCCACAATTTGTGAAAAAAGGAGAGAGACTGTTTCATCGTCCGTTCATGTGCCGTCTGTACCTGGGTCGTGACCATGGACACGGGCCGTAATCCGCGAAAAACCGGGCGGAGTACGGAAAAGGGACGCGCCAGACCAACCTCGGCGAAATGTGACTCTCCTCAGGGCCGGCCGAAGAAAAAGGCAACATTCCCTCTCTGGCGAGCCGCCCCCAACGTGCTTACACTACAACCCATGACCGATCCATGTCCTACGCTCCCCGGTGCAGGTATGGCTCCGCCGGGCGACCGGACGGGGAGCAGTGGGTCCTGTCCTGTATCGTCGGGTTTCCGGGGACCATGAGTTGCAAGGCGGGACAGCGGCACCATCCGCTCCGGATCCGTCAGCCCCGCCTGTCGGAAACGCTGCCGGGGCTCGGCCGCCCGCCCCTGGTCTTCAACGTGGCCCTTCCGCCCCCCGATCTTTCATCGTGGCGCGCACCTCCTTCGGGCATGCCGGGTGTCTGGGTTTTCGATTCGGGACGTTCCGGGCCGGAGATGGTCATCACGGCCATGGTGCATGGAAACGAATATGCCGGGGGATGGGCGCTTGAAAATCTCCGCAGGCGTGGTCCTGTCCTGTCCTCGGGACGCCTGACGCTGATCCTGGCCAATCTGGAGGCGTTCGATCGCTTCGATGCTGCCAATCCGGTCATGTCCCGTCATGTGGACGAGGATCTCAACCGTCTGTGGCATAACACACGCCTGAACAGTCGCGAGCATTCCAGCGAACTTGAGCGTGCCCGTAAGCTTCAGCCCTATATCGCCCGGGCGGACCTGCTTTTGGATCTGCATTCCACACTCTGGCCATCCGAACCCCTGTTTATTGCCCCACCCCGTCAGCGATCTGCCGAATTCGCCTGTGCTCTGGCCGGGGGCAAGGAATTGCCGCAGACGGTCCTGACGGATCTCGGGCATCATGGCGGATCACGGCTGATCGAGCATGCGCATTTCATGTCGGCGGGCGGTACCGGACGCAGTTGTCTTCTGGAAGCTGGTCCTCACTGGGAGCCTGCCACCGTCACGGTCATGGAAAGCGCCATCGCACGCCTGCTGGTGGAGGCCGAGACCATCCATCTTCGTGGACAGGCGACAGAGGAGTCGTGCCCGCCGGAAATGGCGGTGGTGACGGACAATATCATCGCCCGGAATGCGGATTTCAGTTTCATCAGGCCATGGGAGGGCGGGGTTACAATCCCCAAGGCGGGAACGCCCCTCGCTCATGACGGACATGATCTGATCTACACACCCTATGACGAGTGTCTGCTGATCATGCCCAATCTTCGCCCCCGCCGGGGGCAGCTTGCGGTTCGTCTGGCCAGACGAACCGCAGTATTGTTCAGGTCTTAGGCAGAAGCGCGGTCATAGATCGGGAAGCGGCGGCACAGGGCTTTCACTTCCTCATGCACGCGGGCCGTCACGGCCTCGGCATTGTCTTCCTCAAGAGCCGCCGTCAGCACTTCGTCGATCATACGACCGACTTCGCGGAACTCTGCTTCTCCGAAACCACGTGCTGTCGCCGCCGGGCTGCCCAGACGGATGCCGGAGGTTACGAACGGCTTTTCCGGATCGAACGGAATGGCGTTCTTGTTCGCCGTGATGCCAGCGCGTTCCAGAATGGCTTCGGCCAGCTTGCCCGTTACCTTCTTCGGACGCAGATCCACGAGGATCAGATGGCTGTCCGTGCCACCCGTGACGATGTCGAAGCCACGGTTCTGAAGCTCGTCCGCCAGCGCGCGGGCATTGGCCAGAACGCGCTTCTGATAGGCCTTGAACTCATCCGACAGGGCTTCGCCAAAAGCGACGGCCTTGCCTGCAATGACGTGCATGAGCGGACCGCCCTGCAGCCCCGGGAACACGGCGGAGTTCACCTTCTTCGCCAGATCGGGGTTGTTCGTCAGGATGATGCCACCACGCGGGCCACGCAGCGTCTTGTGCGTCGTGGACGTCGTGATGTCGGCCACCGGAACCGGGTTCGGATACAGACCTGCGGCGACCAGACCGGCGAAATGCGCCATGTCCACCATCAGATACGCACCGACTTCATCGGCGATCTTGCGGAAGCGGGCAAAGTCGATGACGCGCGGGTAAGCCGAGCTGCCCGCCACGATGATCTTCGGCTTGTGCTCGCGGGCCAGTGCTTCCATCTGGTCATAGTCGATCAGACCGTCTTCGGCGCGCACGCCATACTGCACGGAGTTGAACCACTTGCCCGAATAGTTCGGGGCCGCGCCATGCGTCAGATGTCCACCCGCAGCAAGGCTCAGGCCCAGAATCGTATCGCCCGGAGTGGCAAGTGCCATGAAAGCAGCCTGGTTGGCATTGGCGCCGGAATGCGGCTGCACATTGGCGAACCCTGCGCCGAACATCTTCTTCAGACGCTCGATGGCGAGGTTCTCGACGCGGTCCACATCCACGCAGCCGCCATAATAGCGCTTGCCCGGAAGGCCTTCCGCATACTTGTTCGTCAGCACTGAACCCTGTGCTTCCATGACGGCAAAGGAGGCCATGTTCTCCGAAGCGATGAGCTCGATGCCATCCTGCTGGCGCGTCAGCTCCTCGTTCAGGATGGTGGCAACTTCGGCATCAACCTCCTTGAGGGGGGCATGAAAGAAACGATTCAGCGTGGACTGGCTGGCGTGTTCCGACATCGTGGTCCATTCTCCAGGGTGAGTTCGGCATGTGACTAGCCCAGATTGTCTGCCTCGGCAAAAACAATCCGCCTATCAAACGAGGATCCTTCATGACCACTCCGCTCTGGCGGACCAAACCCGTATCTTCCGCAGCTGACAGCCAGACTGGCCTCAAGCGTGTCCTCGGCCCGTGGCAGCTTGTTGCCCTGGGCGTCGGCGTGACGATCGGTGCTGGCCTTTTTTCCCTCACGGGCGTCGCCGCCGGCCAGAATGCCGGCCCGGCCGTGACCCTCTCTTTCGTCATCGCAGCGGTGGCCTGCGGCTTTGCGGGCCTGTGTTACGGCGAACTCGCCAGCATGATCCCTTCTGGCGGCTCAGCCTATTCCTACGCCTATGCCTCGATGGGCGAGCTGATTGCCTGGATCATCGGCTGGGATCTCGTGCTGGAATATACCGTGGGCGCCGCCGCCGTCGCCTCAAGCTGGTCAGGCTATCTCGCATCCCTTCTCGGGGGCTGGGGTGTGCATATCGATCCGCGCCTGCTGGCAACGCCGATGACGCCCGTCACGATGCCGGATGGAAGCATGGCCTCGGCCTGGTTCAACCTTCCGGCCGTCTGCGCGCTTTGGGGCGTCACAGCCCTGCTGATGCGCGGTGTGAGTGAATCCACAACCATCAATACGATCGTCGTCTGCATCAAACTTGCTGTCATCGTCGCCGTGATCGCGGCCTGCGCGCCCCATATCAGCTTCGCGCACTATCATCCGTTCATCCCGCAGAACACCGGCACATTCGGACAGTTCGGCATGTCCGGCGTCATGCGCGCCGCCGGAATGGCGTTCTTCGCCTATCTGGGCTTCGACATCGTCTCCACCACAGCCCAGGACAGCCGCAACCCGGCGCGCGACATCCCGATTGGTATTCTGGGAAGTCTGCTCGTCTGCTCCGTAGTCTATGCCGTATTTTCCATGGTCCTGACAGGCGTGGTCGATTATCGTGCCATGGCCAATGACCCGAGCCCGGTTGCCACGGCCATCGATGTCGCCGGCATGCCCTGGCTGGCCAGTCTTGTGAAACTCGGCATCACGGCCGGCTATATTTCGGTTCTGTTCGGGCTGCTGATGGGGCAGGCACGCGTCTTCCTCATCATGTCCCATGATGGTCTGCTGCCGCCCGTCTTCTCGAAGCTCAATGCCCGGACCCATACGCCTTGGACGTCACATCTGATGTTTGCAGCGCTGACCAGTGTGCTTGCTGCGGTGCTTCCGATAGGACAGCTTGGCAACATGACGTCCATCGGCACATTGCTGGCCTTCATCATCGTCTGCATCGGCGTTCCGGTCCTGCGCTACAGATATCCGGAAGCCCCGCGACAGTTCCGCGTTCCGGGGGGACTGCTCGTTCCAGTGCTCGGTATCCTGTCCTGTGGGGCGGTAATGGTATCGCTGGACAGTCTGACCTGGATCAGACTTGTTGTCTGGCTCGTCATTGGACTTGCCGTCTATTTTGCATACGGCATCCGCAACAGTCGACTTTGCAGAAGCGAAAGTTAGGAGCATGATCGGGGATATGAGCAATGCAGCATACCCCCTCTCCCGCCCGCGGCGTAATCGCCACGATGATTTCACCCGCCGTCTGGTGCAGGAACATCGCCTGCATGTCGACAACCTGATCTGGCCGATCTTCGTCTGCGAAGGCGAAAACCAGCGCCAGAAGGTCGACTCCATGCCGGGCGCCGAGCGCGTCAGCGTGGACAATGTCGTCGAACACGTCCGGCAGGCCGTGGACCTCGGTGTCCCGGCCATCGCCATTTTCCCCGTGACACCCATGAGCGTCCGCGATGCTACTGGTACCGAGGCCCTCAATCCGGACAACCTGATGTGCCGTGCCTCGCGCACCATCAAGGAAGCCTTCCCCGATCTGGGTATCATCGGCGACGTGGCGCTCGACCCGTACACCGATCATGGCCATGACGGCGTGATCGAGAACGGCCGTATCCTCAACGACGCCTCTGTGGAGATCCTGCGTCAGCAGGCCCTCAATCAGGCCCGCGCTGGCAATGACATCATCGCTCCGTCCGACATGATGGACGGTCGCGTCAAGGCCATCCGCGAAACGCTCGACGGCAACGGCTACGACACGACGCGCATCATGGCTTATACGGCCAAGTATGCCTCCGCCTTCTACGGTCCGTTCCGTGATGCCCTGGGTTCCGGCAGCCTGCTGCACGGGGACAAGAAGACATATCAGATGGATCCGGCCAATTCCGACGAAGCCATGCGGGAAGTCGAGCAGGATCTGCGTGAAGGTGCGGATATGATCATGGTCAAGCCTGGCATGCCGTATCTCGATATCATCCGTCGCGTCCGTGAGCGCTTCGAGGTGCCGACCTTCGCCTATCAGGTGTCAGGCGAGTACGCGATGCTGATGGGGGCCATCCAGAACGGCTGGCTCGACCGTGACCGCACGATCATGGAAAGCCTGATCGCCTTCAAACGCGCTGGCTGTAACGGCATCCTGACCTATTTCGCTCTGGATGCAGCACGTCTCCTGCGGGACGAACGCTGAAAAGCCGGCAGACACGCGGCGTTCAGTCCTATTACACGGGGCTGAACGCCGAAAACATTGCAGCCCGCCTCCTTGAGGAGCGCGGGCTGACAATTCTCGCACAGAGACTGAGAACGCCTTATGGCGAACTCGATATACTGGCGGCAGATTCGGAATGGCTGATCGCCGTTGAGGTCAAGCAGAGACGTAGCCTTCGGGAAAGTGCGTCGTGCCTGACAGCCAGACAGTCTCAAAGGCTGATGGAAGCCTTCAACTATATCCTGCTGACAAAACCGGAGTGGAACAGGCCCAGCACCCGGTTTGATCTGATCGTCGTTGACCCGTCAGGTCAGGCGCGACGCATCCAAGACGCGCTGCGCCAGTTCTGAAGGATAAGGATCAGGTCCGGCGAACGCGTGCGTGGCGGTGTGCCGAGGCAACTGCGACACGTGCGTGAGCGATTGCATGCGGACGATAGGCCACGTTACGGACAACCGCGTGTGAGCTGTTCCAGGCAACTGCCGTATTATGCGACGTCGTGCGACGTGCAAGAGCATGATGGAAAACGACGTGGTGATAGACCGGCGTGGCGGTCAGTGCATCGAAGGTCAGCTTGCTGGCTTCGTAATCGGTGATTGCCGGACGGGCATAGGCCTTGCCTGCCCCCATGCAGATACCGACGCCCATGATACCCAGAGCAATTCTGCCGACCCAGTTCCGCGCCATTGACGTTCGTCCCATCCCGTTCTGATGGAACCAGCCTATGCGCTGAACTCGGGGTTCGACAACCCCTCTTGGGAAAGTTTCCGAAAAAATCAAGGTCCTGCCACTTTTCGCCGCTTCATGGCTGAAATGTGGCAGGAGCAATGCTTAAAAAAACGCTGAATTCGGCGCTTTTCGTTATGACCGTGCCCGAATCAGGCGTTGGCGGTCGTGATGCCTTTTTCGGTCAGCAGAGTCTCGAGCTCACCGCTCTGGTACATGTCGGTCACGATATCGCAGCCACCGACGAACTCGCCCTTGATGTAGAGCTGCGGCACGGTCGGCCACTGGGAGAAATCCTTGATGCCCTGACGCAGTTCGGCGCTTTCAAGGATGTTGCAGGTCTCGAACGGAACGCCGAGATGCGTGAGGATCTGCACCACACGGGCGGAGAAGCCGCACTGCGGGAAGAGCTTGTCACCCTTCATGAACAGCATGACCGGATTGGCGTCGATCAGGTTCTGGATATGCTGGAACACGGTTTCGGACATTGGATTTTCCTTGTTTCGGCAGGGCGGACGATGGGTCCGCGCCTGCTGTCTCAGTGCTCGTCTGGAAAAAAGGACGTCAGCCCCGGCTCTTAAGGGGTGAGCGTCTTGAGGGCCATCGCATGCAGTTCAGTGCCCATGCGGGTTCCGAAGGCATCATAGACCAGTTTGTGCTGCCGCACACGAGAAAGGCCACGGAAGGCCTCACTTGTGACCGTGCAGGCGTAGTGATCCCCGTCCCCGGCGAGATCTTCGATCTCGATCCGGGCATCGGGAATGGCGGCAAGGATCGTGCGTTCGATTTCAGAAGCTGCCATAGGCATGAAAATCAGGCCCCTTCACCCATGAACCGCGGGAAGAATGCTGCATTGATCTCCCGGAGACGCTCGGCACTGACGCGGACAGTGCCCGGAAGCTCCAGATCGGAGCCACCCGAACGTCCCAGGCGCATTGCCGGAGCGTTGGCCTTCTCCGCCGCCGCGACAAGGGCTGCACCGTCGGAAGTTGCAATGACGTAGCAGCTTTGGTCCTCACCGAACCAGAATGCATGTGCCGCAACATCCGTCGGCGCGGCTTCAAGCGTGCAGCCAACGCCGCTCGCCATGACCATTTCCGCGACTGTCACCAGCAGGCCGCCATCGGCGATGTCATGACAGGCCGTAACTGCGCCCGCAGCAATCTGGCTGCGCACGAAATCACCATTACGACGCTCGACCGCAAGATCGACCATCGGCGGTGCGCCATCTTCACGCTGGCAGATCTCGCGCAGCCACAGGGACTGCCCGAGTTCGCCGCGAATAGTGCCAACCAGCACCAGATCATGGGCATCCGGCATCGAAAGCCCGATGGACTTCGATGCATCCGCCAGCACGCCAAGCGCACCGATCGCCGGCGTCGGCAGGATCGCCTGAGCCTCGCCGGACGGAGAACGCGTTTCGTTATACAGCGAGACGTTGCCGCTCACGACCGGGAAGTCGAGCGCACGGCAGGCATCGCCCATACCTTTGATGGCATCGGCAAACTGCGCCATGATTTCCGGACGTTCCGGATTGCCGAAGTTCAGGTTGTCCGTCACGGCCAGCGGAGTTGCGCCCGTTGCCGTGATGTTGCGCCATGCCTCGGCAACAGCCTGCGCACCGCCTGTCTTCGGATCAGCCTGACAGTAGCGCGGTGTGCAGTCCGTCGTCAGGGCAAGACCCAGACGCGTGCCTTCAACGCGCACAACAGCCGCATCGGCCGCACCTGGACGACGCGCCGTGTTGCCACCAACCGAGCCGTCATACTGGTTCCAGACCCAGGCGCGGGACGCCAGATCCGGGCAACCGATCAGCGTCAGAAGCGCCTTCTCGATCCCTTCCGGGTCAGCCGGTGTCTCGATCCGTGCCGGTGCCGTCAGAGGCACAGTCGGACGGTTGTAGACCGGAGCCTCATCTGCCAGCGGGGCTAGCGGAATGTCAGCCTCGACTTCGCCCTTGTGGCGGATCGTGATGCGGCCCGTATCGGTCAGTTCACCGATGACGGCGAAGTCCAGCTCCCACTTTGCGAAGATCGCACGGGCAACTTCGGTCCGCTCGGGCTTGAGGACCATGAGCATGCGCTCCTGGCTCTCAGACAGCATCATCTCATACGCCGACATGTTCGGCTCGCGCTGCGGTACGGCATCGAGATTGAGCTCGATGCCCACGCCGCCCTTGCCTGCCATTTCAACGGCAGAGGATGTCAGACCCGCAGCGCCCATATCCTGAATGGCCACGATCGCATCCGTTGCCATCAGTTCAAGGCAGGCCTCGATCAGCAGCTTCTCGATGAACGGATCGCCAACCTGAACCGTCGGACGCTTGGACGCCGCTTCCTCGTCGAATTCCGCGGAAGACATGGTCGCGCCGTGAATGCCGTCACGCCCCGTCTTGGAGCCGACATACACGACCGGATTGCCCACACCAGCCGCAGCGGACAGGAAGATCTTGTCCTGCTTGGCCACACCCACCGTCATGGCATTCACGAGCGGATTGCCGTCATACGCCTTGTGGAAGTTGACCTCACCACCCACGGTCGGAACACCGACGCAGTTGCCATAACCGCCAACGCCACGGACGACGCCATCGACAATGCGACGCGTTCCCGCATGTTTCGGATCGCCGAAACGCAGAGCGTTGAGGTTCGCAACCGGGCGCGCGCCCATCGTGAACACGTCACGCAGAATGCCGCCAACGCCTGTCGCAGCACCCTGATAGGGCTCGATAAAGGACGGATGGTTGTGGCTCTCCATCTTGAAGACGGCGGCCAGACCCTCGCCGATATCCACAACACCTGCGTTTTCGCCCGGACCATGGATGACCCACGGGGCCTTGGTTGGCAGCGTCTTGAGATGGATGCGGGATGATTTGTAGGAGCAGTGCTCGGACCACATGACGGAGAAAATCCCGAGCTCCGTGAAGCTCGGCGTCCGTCCCATGATCGTGACAAGCTTGTCGTATTCCTCGCCGGTCAGTCCGAAAGACTGGGCAAGCTGGGCATCAATCGTCACACTCATCCGACAAGAGCCTCCACAAGGCCTTTGAAAAGCGGCACGCCGTCGGTTGCGCCGATTTCGGGGTCAGTCAGGTTCTCCGGGTGCGGCATCAGGCCACAGACACGGCCGTTTTCGCTCAGGATACCGGCGATGGAGCGCGTGCTCCCGTTGGGGTTGGTCGTCCGGTCATCGTCCGAAACCGCGCCGTCCGCACCGCAATAGCGGAACGCCACGCGGCCCTCGCCTTCAAGGCGCTTCAGCGTCTCGGGCGAGGCCGTGTAGTTGCCGTCACCATGCGCGAGCGGCGCACGGAATACATCGCCGCGCGTCCAGCCCTGCGTATAGGGCGAAGACGCGTTCTCGACCTTGAGGTGGCAGTCCTGCGACAGGAAGCGCAGACCCGCATTACGCAGCAGCGCACCCGGCAGCAGATGGGATTCCGTCAGAATCTGGAAGCCGTTGCAGACGCCCAGCACATGACCGCCCTTGCCTGCGAACGCCTTGACGTCGCGCATGATCGGCGAATGGGCGGCCATGGCACCACTGCGCAGATAGTCCCCAAAGCTGAATCCCCCCGGCAGCACCACGAGGTCCAGATCCCCCAGCGAAGTCTCCCCGTGCCAGATCAGACGCGGCGTCTGCCCCGTAACCAGCTTCAGGGCATGGACCATGTCGCGCTCCCGGTTCGTGCCGGGAAATACGACGATACCTGCCTTCATTTCTGGCCCTCCGCGGGAGCGGATGCATGGCACGGATAGGTGTCATGCAGGGCGCGATAGACGGCCTTGCCTGCCGGCTCCGTCAGCGCATCGTTATGCGCATGCAGCCAGGCGACGACCAGACCACGCACCTGCGGTGCGGTCTGCTGGGCCGGAACGCAGAATGCCACCGGGGCGGACTCATCATGCGCAAAGCTGTCGTACTTCTTGGCCCAGGCCTCGCCGTCCATTAGGCCGGACAGATAGGCGTCGCACATGCCGATGGACGACTTGCTGGAGCACATCTGGCCCAGAGCCTTGCCCGAAACCTTGGATACGCGCTGCGCGTGGGCGGGGGCTGCGACGAGAGCAGGCGCGGCCACGAGGCCGGCCAGCAGGAGCATCGTGGAAAGACGGGTCATCCTGCCACCTCAACGCTGAAATCTTCAATGACTTCATTGGCCAGCAGGGCGCGGGCCATGGCTTCGCCCTCCGCCAGAGCATCGGCAGCATTGTCGGCCGGAACTTCAAGCTCGACGACGCGGTTGATGCGGACTTCGCCCAGGCCCTTGAAACCGAGGGTTTCGAGAGCATGGCCCACGGCCTTGCCCTGCGGATCGAGAACGCCGTCTTTCAGGGAAACAAAAACACGGATTTTCACTGAACTGCCTCCGGACCCTTGAGGTCACCATTCCCGGACTCGGGCAGGATCCCGAGACGCTTTGCCACTTCCTGATATGCTTCCTCGACGCGACCCATGTCACGGCGGAAGCGATCCTTGTCCATTTTCTCGTTCGTCTTGGAATCCCACAGACGACAGTTATCCGGCGAAATCTCGTCCGCCAGAAGAATGCGCATCTCCTCGCCTTCCCAGATCCGCCCGAATTCCAGCTTGAAATCGACAAGTGTGATGCCGACGGCCGTGAACATGCCCATCAGGAAATCGTTCGTCCGAAGCGCCAGCTGGTTCATGTCGTCCATGTCCTGCGGTGCGGCCCAGTTGAAGGCGGCGATGTGCTCTTCGGAGACCATCGGATCGCCGAGCGCATCGTTCTTGTAATAGTACTCGATGATCGTGCGCGGGAGGCGCGTCCCCTCGGGGATGCCGAGCCGCTTGGACAGGGAGCCCGCCGCCACGTTACGCACCACGACTTCAAGCGGAATGATCTCCACTTCCCGGATGAGCTGCTCACGCATGTTCAGCCGGCGGATGAAGTGGGTCGGGATGTTGATCTCGTGCAGCTTGAGCATCAGGTATTCGCTGATACGGTTGTTCAGCACGCCCTTCCCGGTAATGATGCCGCTCTTCGCGCCGTTTCCGGCGGTGGCGTCATCCTTGAAGTACTGAACGAGTGTGCCGGGTTCTGGGCCTTCAAAAAGAACCTTGGCTTTGCCCTCATAGAGCTGGCGGCGGCGAGCCATGAGCAATCCTTAGCGTTGCGCCGTCCTGACAGGAAATGCGGACGGCTGGAGCAGCGACGAATTGTGGTTCCATAGCATTGCGGAACCGGAACTGCGAGTGTGCGGGGCGCAGGAAATCCACGCCCCGCAGGCCTCTCAGTCAAAGATACGGGCGAAGATACGGTCCACGGCGCGCAGATGCTGCGCCGGATCGAACGCCTGATCGAGAATCTCCTTGCTGACACGACCGGAGACTTCCGGATCGGCCTCAAGGTTTTCGCGGAAGGTTTTGAAGCCCGGCTTGCCCAGCTTCGTCCATGTTTCCATGGCGTTACGCTGCACGATGCGATAGGCGTCCTCGCGCGAAATGCCCGCACGGGCCAGCGTCAGCAGCACTTCGCCGGAATGGACGACGCCACCGAGGCTCTCCATGTTCGCGATCATCTGCTCGGGGTAGACGACCAGCTTTTCCATCATCCCGGCCAGACGGATCAGCGCGAAATCCAGACCGATCGTCGCATCGGGGCAGATGTTGCGCTCGACGGCGGAGTGGCTGATGTCCCGCTCATGCCACAGTGCGACGTTTTCCAGCGCCGGGATGACATGCGAGCGGATCAGGCGCGCCAGACCCGTCAGGTTCTCCGACAGGACAGGGTTGCGCTTGTGCGGCATTGCCGAGCTGCCCTTCTGTCCCTTGTGGAAGAATTCTTCCGCTTCCCGGACTTCCGAACGCTGCAGATGACGGACCTCGACGGCCAGACGCTCGATGCCGCTGGCAATCACGCCGAGCGTGCAGAAGAACGCAGCATGACGGTCACGCGGGATAACCTGCGTAGACACGCTCTCGACAGCCAGACCCAGCTTGTCGGCCACATATTCCTCGATCTCCGGGTCGATATGGGCATAGGTCCCGACAGCGCCGGAGATGGCGCAGACTGCGATTTCCTTGCGTGCCTGGATCAGGCGGGCGCGGTTGCGGGCGAATTCGGCGTAGTGGCCGGCGATCTTCAGGCCAAAGCTGGTCGGCTCGGCATGGATCGCGTGACTGCGGCCGATCGTGACCGTGTTGCGGTGCTCGTAGGCACGGGCCTTCAGGGCGGCGAGAACGCGGTCCAGATCTTCCAGCAGCAGATCGGCGGCCTGCGTCATCTGGACGGACAGGCAGGTGTCCAGCACGTCCGAAGACGTCATGCCCAAATGGACGAAACGGCTGTCGGGGCCGACCTTTTCCGCAAGCCAGGTCAGGAACGCGATGACGTCATGGCGCGTTTCGGCCTCGATCTCGTCGATGCGGGCCAGATCCGCGTCGGAGAACACGGCCATGGCAGCGTCACCCTTCTCGCGGATGGTCTTTGCTGATTCGGCGGGAATGTCACCCCGTTTCGCCATGGCTTCGCAGGCAAGGGCTTCGATCTCGAACCAGATACGAAAACGGTTGGCGGGAGACCAGATGGCAGTCATCTGCGGACGGCTGTAACGGGGTACCATGGGAACTCCGGATGCGAGGTGGGGCTTTACGGAGGCTCCTTAGACCAAATACGAAGATATTGCACGGACCCCTTTTCGGAAGAATGACACCTTGGCCCCTGACTCTCTGCTTCACGCCCTCATCGCCCTCGGCCAGATCACCCTGATCGACATCACCCTCGCCGGTGACAATGCCGTCGTGATCGGAATGGCCGTTCGCAACCTTGAAGGCCGGCAGCGCCGTCTGGCCATCCTGTTCGGAACGGGTTTTGCGGCCATCCTGCGTGTCGGTCTGGCCCTGCTGGCGACAACGCTCCTCGCGGTGGTCGGCCTGACGCTGGCGGGTGGCTTTCTGCTTCTGTGGGTCTGCTGGAAGATGTATCGTGAGCTTCGTGGCGGCGAACATCACGAGGACGTCGAAGCTGCCCCGCCCCGTCTTGGCCCTGCCGTCCTGAGGATTGTGGTGGCCGATCTGTCCATGAGTCTCGATAACGTTCTGGCGGTGGCTGGTGCCGCCGTCGGGCATCCATGGATTCTTGTATCGGGGCTTGTGCTCTCGGTCCTGCTGATGGGGCTTGCCGCATCGGTCGTCGCCAATCTTCTGGCCCGTTACCGCTGGATCGCATGGATCGGTCTGCTGGTGGTGCTGGGTGTCGCAATCGAACTCGTCATCCGGGGTGGCGGAGAGGTCTGGACGCATGTTCTTCCGAAATAGCCGAACACTCCTTATGGGGCTTATGACGCTATTCGCCGCGTCATCGGCCCTCGCCGCGCCACCGTCTCCTCCCGTTCGGGAGCGGCTGGCGGAATGGCTCATTCTCGTCGGACCGGGCGGAACCACTTTTTCGGCACAGCGCTACGCTGATTTCCTAGCACAGACGCCCCAGTGGCCGCAGCGGGTCCGGATCCTCTGGCGCTATCAGAACGCGCTGTCCCAGACCAACGATCCGCAGATCCTGAACGCCCTTTGCCCGCGCTATCCCCTCACGCTTCCGGCGGCGTTCGAGGCATGCGCCCCTCATCTTCCTGACGCGGCCTCAACGGCACGTCGCCTCTGGCTGTCAGGCAATGCCCTGACTGTCAGCGAAGAACAGACGCTGTTCCAGCGTTTCGGCCAGAGCTTCACGCCTGCCGATCAGTGGGCCCGTTACGAGGCCTTGGAACTGCGGGGCCAGTTTTCCGCCGCGTCGCGCCAGATCGAGCGTCTCGCTCCGGACCAGCAACCCTTGGCAGGTGCCCGGCTGGCCGAGCGTCTGGCCTCGCCTGACGCCGATTCCCTGTTCGCTTCGCTCCCTGCTGGCGTGCAATCCGATCCTACCCTGATCCGCTATCGTCTCAGAGCGCTGCGCCGTGGGGACAGGCTGGACGAGGCGCTCTCGCTATGGAACGCGCAGGGGGCCGCGCTCCAGCAGGCCAGTCCCTCGCATGACTGGTCATCCGAGCGCATCAGTCTCGCCCGCGCCCTCCTGCTGGCTGGTCGTCCGAAAGAGGCCGCAGATCTCGCAGACGACACCACCATGGCGCCTGATACGACGGATTGTCAGGAAGCCGCCCTGCTTAGCGGTATCATCGCCCTGAGAGAGCTTCAGGCCCCTGCCCGCGCGGAAAAATTCTTCAGGTCCCTTCAGGACGCCACTTCACTCCAGATGCAGGCCCGTGGCTATTACTGGACAGGTCGCGCCCTACAGGTCGCAGACCGGCAGCAGGATGCCGAAGCGGCCTTCCGCAAGGCCGCGTCCTATCCCACGACCTTTCCGGGTCAGCTCGCGCTCGCGGCCCTGACCCGGGACGAAAATATTCTGGTATCCGGAAAATCGTCAGAGGCTTTTGACGGTGCCCTGCTTCAGGCGCTCCAGACCCTCCCCACCCCGACTGCCGGAACCCTCAGCCGTACGGACCTGCTTGAAGCCGCAATGGATCTCGTGCAGGCGGGTGATCCCGATCACGCACGGGAGTTCCTCATGATGCTGGGCGTGGTCAATCCTTCGCCCGAGGGGCAGAAAGCCGTCGCGGACGCTGCGTCCCGGCTGGGCCTGGCCGCACCGGAAGTCTTCGCGTCCTATGCCCTGGCGCGTAAGGGGATTGCTCTTTACCCGCAGGGCTTCCCCGATCCCTATCCGTCAGCCTCGACTGTCCCCGACGGGCTGCTGCCCGCCATTATCCGGCAGGAGAGCGGCTTCGATCCCGACGCCATCAGTGGCGCTCATGCGATCGGCCTGTTGCAGCTTCTTCCCGCCGCGGCAAAGGACGTGGTGCGCAAGGGGCATCTGGGCTCCGTTAATGTCTCACCCGCAGCTCTGACCGATCCCCAGACGAATCTCCGCATCGGCAACGCCTATGTCTCACAGCTTCTGGAGCGTTTCGGGAATGTGATTCCCTATGCTCTGGCGGCCTATAATGCTGGCCCGCACCGGGTCGATCTCTGGCTGAAGGCAGATCCCCCTTCCGACCCGCTCTCCGAAGACGGCGTGCTGGACTGGATCGAACGCCTGCCCTATCGCGAGACACGCCTCTATATCGAAAACATTGAGGCCAGCATGATGATCTATCGTGTCAGGAACCTCCATGCCGGATAACGCACTCCGCACACTTTCCGAGCACGTGCTTGAGCATCTTCGCAGGACCGGTTGGAGGCTGGTCACGGTGGAAAGCTGTACGGGCGGTCTGATTGCTGCCGCGCTCAGCGATATTCCCGGATCGTCAGACGTGCTGGAAGGCGGCTTCGTTACGTATTCCAACGCCCTGAAAATGAGTGCTGTCAGTGTTCCCGAGGCCATTCTGGCTCAATACGGCGCCGTTAGCACCCAGACCGCCGAAGCCATGGCCAGAGGCGGTCTTCTGAATACCAAGGATGCGGACCTTGCCATCTCTGTGACGGGGATCGCCGGACCAGGTGGTGGCAGCACACTCAAGCCGGTCGGAACCGTCTGCTTCGGGCTGGCCGCCCGAACCGGATCAACCACAAGCGTGCAGTGCCATTTCACGGGAGATCGTGCTGCCATCCGCGCCCAGTCCGTACACCATGCCCTGCAGATGGTTCTGAACGCCTGACACAAAAAAGCGGCTCCCGAATGAACGGAAGCCGCCTTTGCCTGAAACCGGAGGTCCGTTCAGAAACTCAGTTGCCCTGCGTCGGCGCCGGAAGCGTGGAGGCTGCTGCCGGAGCCTGAAGGCTCGGCGCCGTCGGAATGGCAGTCGGTGCTACCGGCGGCACTGCGGCGGTCGGGGCCGTCGGTGCAACCGGCGTCTGGGCCTGCTGAAGAGAGCGGGCGTTCAGGGCATCCGTGGCGGACTCGCTGTCGGCCTTCTGCGTTTGTGCAGTCTTGTCGTGGTGCTTGCCGTGATGATGATGCTCGGCCATTGCAGGCGAAGCTGCGGCGACCAGAGCGGTCAGGGCAAATGCGCCAAAGGAAATCTTTTTCATTTCGTGATCCTTTTCATGTCACCATGACGGTGCTTGAAACCTGTAACGGCCCACGTACCGAATGGTTCTGGAAATACTACGAAATTTTATGTCCTTTGGGAAAGGCCCGGTGCCGGCGGGACCGCTTTCGTCGCCTGAGTGCCGTAAATGTCCCGTGCCCGCTTGATGAAGGCGGAGACCATCAGGCGCACCCCCTCATTGAACACGACGCCCATCGCATTTTGCAGAAGGCGCGAACGGAACTCGAAATCGACGAAGAAATCGACCAGACAGCCACGCGGATCCGGCGTGAACGTCCAGACATTGTTCAGGTAACGGAAAGGCCCCTTCTCGTAGCGCACCCGGATACGCGAAGGCCGCTCCAGCGTCACACGGCTGGTGAAGGTCTCGCGGAACGGGCCGAACCCGATCGTCAGATCCGCCACAAGCTCCTGTTCCGTCTGGGTCCGGATGCTGGCCTTCACACACCAGGGAAGGAACTGCGGATATTTCTCCACATCTGCCACAAGATCGAAAAGCTGGTCCGGCGTGTAGGCGATCAACCGTTGCTCGGCATGTGTCGGCATCAGAGACTTTCTTTCAGACGGCTGTTCCGCGCAGCCTGAAGCTTCGCGAAATCACTGTCCGCATGGTAGGAGGACCGGGTCAGCGGACTGGCACTGACCTGAAGAAATCCTTTTGAACGGGCAGCAGCAGCATAGCCGTCAAACTCGTCGGGGGTAACAAACTTTTCCACCGCCGCATGTTTCGCGGACGGCTGGAGATACTGTCCAAGCGTCAGGAAATCGACGTCCGCAATCCGGAAATCATCCATAACCTGGGCTACTTCCATCCGCTCCTCGCCAAGCCCAAGCATCAGGCCGGACTTGGTAAAAATGGAAGGATCGAGTTTCTTTACTCCGTCCAGGAGACGGACGGACTGATAGTAACGCGCTCCCGGTCTGATGGTGGGGTAAAGCCGGGGTACGGTCTCGATATTGTGATTGAAAACGTCCGGCCGAGCCGCCACTACGACCTCCAGCGCGCCATCCTTGCGCAGGAAATCAGGCGTCAGAATCTCGATCGTGGTCTGTGGAGAGGTCTCGCGGATCGCATGAATGACCCGCGCGAAGTGCATCGCCCCCCCGTCTTCCAGATCGTCACGGTCCACCGAAGTGATGACGACATGCTTGAGCCCAAGCTTCGCCACTGCTTCCCCGACCCGCCGTGGCTCGTCCTCATCAAGATGCTTCGGCAGTCCGGTCGTAACATTGCAGAATGCGCAGGCCCGGGTGCAGATCTCGCCCATGATCATCATCGTGGCGTGACGCTGCGACCAGCATTCCCCGATATTGGGGCATGCCGCTTCCTCGCAGACCGTCACCAGCCCGGCATCCCGCATGAGCGCGCGGGTCTCGTGATACACGGGATGGTTCGGCGCCTTGACCCGGATCCAGGACGGCTTGCGCTGGATCGGGTTGTCAGGCCGATGCGCCTTCTCCGGATGGCGGAGGGCAGGCGCCGAACGGTGATCGATGGTGATGCGCTGGGACATGGTGCTCAGATATGCAGCGGGCCGTCGAAGGCCGCCAGAGTTGCCTCATGCATGGTCTCAGAAATGGTCGGATGCGGGAAGACCGTCTCGACCAGCTCCGCTTCCGTCAGTTCGCCTGTGCGGGTGATGACGTAGCCCTGGATCATTTCCGTGACTTCCGCGCCGATCATGTGGGCGCCAAGAAGCTCGCCGCTTGTGGCATCGAACACGGTCTTGACCATGCCGTCCGTCTCACCCATCGCGACGGCCTTGCCGTTGGCAATGAACGGGAAGCGCCCGACCTTGACCTTGTGGCCGGCAGCGATGGCCTTCTCTTCGCTAAGCCCGACAGAGGCGATCTGCGGACGTGAATAGGTGCAGCCCGGAATATTCAGCGGATGAAGCGGCTGCGGCGAACGGCCTGCGATCTTCTCGACGCAGAGGATGCCTTCATGGCTCGCCTTGTGGGCCAGCCACGGAGCCCCCGCGACATCACCGATCGCATAGATACCCGGCTCACCGGTGCGGCAGAAGCCGTCCGTGACGATATGGGTTCGCTCGACCTGCACCTTGGTGCCCTCAAGCCCCAGATCCTCGACATTGCCGACAATGCCGACCGCACAGATAACGCGATCCACCGTCAGATCGACCTTGCCCGTCGGGCTCTCGATCGTCGTGGAGACTTCGTTCTCACTCTTGTTCAGCGGGCCGACTTTCGCGCTGGTGATGATCTTCATTCCCTGCTTTTCGAAAGCCTTGCGGGCAGCGGCGCTGATTTCCGGATCTTCGGCAATCAGGATCCGGTCCGCCACCTCGGCAATCGTGACCTCACTGCCCATGTTCCGGTAAAACGATGCGAACTCGATGCCGATGGCGCCGGAGCCGATGACGAGGAGCCGCTTCGGCAGTTCCTGCGGCGTCATGGCCTCGCGCGCTCCCCAGATCAGGGTGCCGTCCGTTTCCAGACCAGGAAGCTGACGACCACGCGCACCCGTTGCAAGGATGACATGCGGCGCCTTGATGGTGGCAACCGTAGCCCCGTCCTTGGTGATGGCAACCTGATGCGCCTCGCCCGAACGGCCGGCCAGCTTTGCACGACCATCAAAGGTCGTGACCTTGGCCTTCTTCAGCAGATGGGCAATGCCGCCACCCATTCGCCGCGCAATGCTGCGTGAGCGGCCCACGATCTTGGACAGGTCGAACGAGATGTTGTCGGCAGAAAGACCGAACGTCCCCAGTTCATGTAGCAGATGGTGGATTTCCGAAGACCGCAGAAGCGCCTTGGTCGGAATGCAGCCCCAGTTGAGGCATACGCCGCCGAAATGCGTGCTTTCCACGAGCGCCACGCTCATGCCGAGCTGGCTGGCCCGCAGCGCCGCCACATAGCCGCCGGGGCCGCCACCAACAACAATCAGATCGAACGTATCGGACATGGTTCAGACCACCAGAGTGTAAGGGTTCTGCACGATATCGCGCAGTGCATTAAGCCATTCGGCACCAAGCGCGCCATCGACAGCACGGTGATCGACCGAAAGCGTCGCCGTCATCACGGTCGCAACCGCAATTTCCGATCCACGCACCACGGCACGCTTCTCACCCGAGGCAATCGCCAGGATACCGGCCTGCGGCGGATTGATGATCGCCGCGAACTCGCGCACGCCGAACATGCCCATGTTGGAAATGGAGAACGTCCCGCCCTGGAATTCCTCGGGCTTGAGCTTTCCGGCACGGGCGCGCTTGGCCAGATCCTTGGCTTCGACGCTGATCTGGCGCAGGGACTTGCGATCGGCGTTGCGGATGATCGGCGTGATCAGCCCATCCGGCACCGACACGGCCATCGAGATGTCCACATTTTCGAAATGCAGCGTCTCGGCATCCGTGAACTGCACGTTCACACCCGGCACCTTCTTCAGCGCCAGTGCAACGGCCTTGATCATCATGTCGTTGACGGAAATCTTGAAGCTGTTTTCCTGCGCGGTGGCATTCAGCTTCGAACGCAGTTCCAGCAGCGCATCCAGCTCGATATCGACCGAGACATAGAAATGCGGGACCTGCGTCTTGGACTCCGTCAGACGCCGCGCAATGACCTTGCGCATCGTGGAGTTCGGAACGCGACGCACCGTCTCTTCCGAAGCAGCAACGGGTGTCGCTGATGGAGCTGCTTTCGGCGCAGTCTTCGGAGCTGTCACACCCTTTTCCACATCGCGCTTGAGAATACGGCCGTTCGGGCCACTTCCCGTCAGCGCATCGAGGGCAATGCCCCGCTCCCGCGCCATGCGGCGCGCCAGCGGAGAGACGAAAATCCGTTCGCCCTTCTCTTCTGCCGCAGCTTTTGCAGGCGCTGTTCCCGTCGATACGGCCGGAGCGGCCTCGGCTTTCGGGGCTGCTGGGGCCTGCGTGGAAGAGACTTCCGGCACAGCCTCCCCCTCTTCCACAAGAACCGCGATCGGCGTGTTGACGGGAATGCCCTCGACGCCTTCCTGGATCAGGATGCGGCCAAGAATGCCCTCGTCCACGGCTTCCACTTCCATGGTCGCCTTGTCGGTTTCGATCTCGGCAATCACGTCGCCAGCGGAGACGGTATCGCCCTCAGCTTTGAGCCAGCGGGCCAGTTTGCCCTCGGTCATGGTCGGCGACAGCGCCGGCATCAGAATATCGGTAGCCATCGTTGTCAGTCCCGCAGCTGCTTGCGAACGGCATCCACAACCCATTCAGGTTTCGGAAGCGCCAGTTTTTCGAGATTGGCCGCATAGGGCATCGGCAGGTCGAGCCCGCAGACACGTGCCGGCGGAGCATCGAGCCAGTCAAAGGCCTGCTCGACGGCCACAGTGCAGATTTCCGCACCAATACCCGCTACCGGCCAGCCTTCCTCAACGGAGACGATCCGGTTCGTCTTCTTCACACTGCGCACAATCGTCTCAGTGTCCAGCGGACGGATCGAACGCAGGTTGATGACTTCGGCCGAGATGCCTTCATCCGCCAGAATCGCCGCGGCTTCCAGCGCCACGCCGACCATGATGGAGAATGCCACCAGCGTCACATCCGTACCTTCCCGCTCGATCTTCGCGCGACCGATCGGCAGAATGAAATCTTCATCCACCGGGCACGGGAATTTCTGACCGTACAGGATCTCGTTTTCCAGCACGATGACCGGGTTCGGATCACGGATGGCCGCGCGCAGCAGCCCCTTCGCATCAGCGGCCGACCAGGGAGCCACGACCTTCAGGCCCGGAATATGCGCATACCAGCTCGCGAAACACTGCGAATGCTGGGCACCTACGCGGGCCGCTGCACCGTTCGGGCCGCGGAACACGATGGGGCAGCCCATCTGACCACCGGACATATACAGCGTCTTGGCGGCGGAATTAATAATATGATCAATGGCCTGAAGCGAGAAGTTCATGGTCATGAACTCGACGATCGGCTTCAGCCCCGTCAGCGCCGCACCAACGGCCATACCCGTGAAGCCATGCTCGGTGATCGGCGTGTCGATGACGCGCTTTTCGCCGAATTCTTCCAGCAAACCCTGGCTGATCTTGTACGCGCCCTGATACTGCGCCACTTCCTCGCCGATCAGGAATACGTCTTCATCACGACGCAGTTCAGCCGCCATGGCATCACGCAGCGCCTGACGGACGGTGATCTCGCTGGTTTCGCCCCAGTCGCGATCATCCTCGGCCTGCGCCACTTCCGGCGCTTCGGTGATGGCTGGGTCGGACGGTGTCTCGATGGCGACAGGCGCACCGACGGCCGGGTCGGAAGACCGCACGACATTATCGGCCGCAGAGGCATCCTCGCCTTCCGCCAGAAGCACGGCGATCGGCGTGTTGACCGCGATGTTTTGCGTGCCCTCGTCCACCAGCGTCTTGCCGATCACGCCCTCATCCACGGCCTCGACTTCCATCGTCGCCTTGTCGGTCTCGATCTCGGCAATCACGTCACCGGTCGCAACGGTATCACCGGCCTTCTTGACCCAGCGGGCCAGCGTACCTTCGGTCATGGTCGGCGAGAGAGCCGGCATCAGAATCAGAGATGCCATGGATCAGGCCTCCACCAGAATATCGGTCCAGAGTTCGGACACGTCCGGCTCCGGGCTTGTCTGCGCAAATTCGGTCGCGTCCGCCACGATGGCCTTCACGTCCGTCTCGATGTCCTTGAAGACACTCTCCTCAATGCCGCTTCGCAGCATTTCGGCCTTCAGCGTCTCGATCGGATCGCGCGTGCGACGCATCTCCTCCACTTCCGCGCGCTGGCGATATTTCGCCGGATCGGACATGGAGTGCCCGCGATAGCGATAGGTTTCCATTTCCAGCAGGAACGGTCCCTTGCCCGAGCGGCAATATTCCATGGCTTCCTGCGCGGCTTCATGCACGGCAAAAATATCCATGCCGTCCACCTTGCGGCTGGCAATGCCCCAGGGCTCGCCATTGCGCGAAAGATCCTTGGAGGCCGAGGCGCGCTCGATGGACGTGCCCATGCCGTAGCGGTTGTTCTCGATCACATAGATGCAGGGCAGCTTGTGCAGGGCGGCGAGATTGAAGCTCTCATAAACCTGCCCCTGTGCCGACGCCCCCTCGCCGAAATACACGATCGAGACCTCGTCCGTGCCGCGATACTTGTTCGCAAAGGCCAGACCCGTACCGAGGGCCACCTGTGCGCCGACGATGCCATGGCCGCCATAGAACTCCTTTTCACGGGAGAACATGTGCATGGAACCGCCCTTGCCGTGCGAATATCCACCGGAGCGGCCCGTCAGTTCCGCCATGACACCACGCGGCGTCATGCCCGCGACGAGCATCTGCCCATGGTCACGATAGGACGTGATGGACTTGTCGCCCTGCTTCATGTTGAGGCCGATCCCGACCACAACGGCTTCCTGCCCGATATAAAGATGGCAGAAGCCGCCGATCAGACCCATACCGTAAAGCTGGCCAGCCTTTTCCTCAAAGCGCCGGACAAGAAGCATGTCCCTGTAAGCGCGCTTCATGGTCTCCGGCGAAAGGGCCGGACCGTTGCTCCGGCCTGAAGCGGACGGTGTCTCGTCCATGACGGTCTCCTGATGGAAATGCACAAAATCCTGCATGCTCTTAGCGGCAGAACCCGCCAAAAGCCAGACCACGCCCCCGCTTTCGCGGGCGTCCCGGCCTGCTGGATGTGCCGTGGAAAAACGGATCAGACCGCCCCGAAGGGCGGCCTGGGATCATACGAAACCGAGCAGACGGCGTGCGGCCACGCCGGGGTCGGGCTCACGCAGCAGGCTCTCGCCCACCAGAACCGCGCTCGCTCCGACCGCCCCGACCTTCATCATGTCGTCCTGCGTCCGGATGCCGCTTTCGGAGACGACCAGACGATCCGGCGGCACCAGCGGCGCAAGGTCGATCGTCGTCTGGATGTCGGTCTTCAGTGTCCGCAGGTTACGGTTGTTGATCCCGATCAGGAACGTATCCAAGGCTAGCGCCCGGTTCAGTTCGGCCTCGTCATGGACTTCCAGCAGGACATCCATGTCCAGCCCGCGTGCAATCGCGATCAGTTCGGCAGCCTGGGTTTCCGTCAGGATCGCCATGATCAGCAGGATGCAGTCCGCCCCGATCAGGCGGCTCTCATGCACCTGCCAGGGGTCCAGAATGAAGTCCTTGCGCAGGATGGGCAGGCTGCATGCTTCGCGTACGGCCCGGATATCGTCCGTGCTGCCATGAAAGCACGAGCCTTCCGTCAGAACCGAAAGACAGGTGGCGCCGGCAGCCTGGTATTCCTGTGCGATCTCGACCGGATTGTAGTCCGGACGCAGGATACCGGCAGACGGAGACGCCTTCTTGATCTCGGCAATCAGTCCGACCTGACGATCGGCTGTGAGATGCTGGAGCGCCTGACCGAAGCCCCGTGTCGGGACCGTGACTTCCCGGGCGCGTGCCGTGATCTCCTTGAGGGACATAATCTGGGAGCGCTGCTCGATGTCCACGCGGGTACGGGCACAGATCCGGGCCAGAACGTCACTGCGGTCGGCCGCGGTTTCCGCTTCGGGATCCTTGATGGGCGGGGTTGTCGTTTCCGGAATTTCCGGGTCCGGGAACTGTTCCGTTCCCTCAGGCGAATATGTCATCGCCGGTCGATGGTACATGAATGTCATGATCGTCCTGCGTCTTTGGGGGCAATGGAATGAGCTGACATGCGCGCAGCCTCGAGCGCGGCACGGGCAAGACCCCGGTCAATGGAGTCTGCCGCCATGCCTACATTGCGACGGAAAGCCGGAACGTCAATCGCTCCGGCCTTCACGATATCGCCGCGCCCTGCCACATGCAGGGCCGCAGCGGCGTTGAGAAGAACCGTGTCCCGGTAGGCGCCACCCGCGCCATCCAGCAGGGCAAGCAATGCGGCCGCATTGGTCTGTGCATCCCCGCCCCGGATGGCTGAAATCGGTGCGGCAGCCAGTCCGGCCATGTCCGGTTCGATCCCGAATGAAAAAAGGGCGTCGTCCTGCCAGGCCGAAACCTGGGAGGGGCCAGCTAGCGTAAGCTCGTCGCTGCCCCCTTCTCCGGTTGAGCCATGGACGACCCAGACCGATAGACTGCCCAGTGCGCCAAGCGCCCGCGCCACTGGCTCGCACCAGTTTCCGTCAAACACGCCGATCAGCTGATGGCGGACCTGAGCCGGGTTACACAGCGGCCCGAGCAGATTGAACAACGTGCGGAAACCCAGTGCCTTGCGGACAGGAGCCGCGTGCCGCATGGCAGGATGATGCTGGGGGGCGGCCAGAAAGACCAGCCCGTCTTCGCGCAGCCGACGGCTCTGAAGCGCCAGATTATCGGTCGGCGGAATGCCCAGGACTTCGAGAACATCCGTGGCACCCGTGGCAGATGAGAGTGCGCGGTTGCCATGCTTGGCCACGGGAACGCCCAGTCCCGCCAGCACGAAGGCTACGGCTGTGGAGACATTCAGTGTCTTCAGGCCGTCTCCGCCTGTTCCGCAAACATCAATGGCGCCGGCTGGAACATCCGGCAGAACCGTCATGTGATGACGGACCGCCTGAACGGCTCCGGTCAGTTCGGCAAAGGTTTCGCCACGGAGTTTCAGCGCGGTCAGGAAAGCGGCAAGCTGAACGGGATCGACCTCGCCGGCCATGATGGCGTGAAAAGCCGTTTCCGCCTCATGGCTGTCGAGTTGCCGTCCCTGGGCAGCCTTGTGCAGAAGGGACGTGAAATCCGCGCTCACAGTCATGCGGCCTGTGAGGTGAGGACCGGAATACCGGCAATTTTCAGGAAATTTGCCAGCAACTCGCGTCCTGCAACAGATGCGATGCTTTCGGGATGGAACTGGACGCCATGCACGGGATAGTCACGGTGGCGCACGCCCATGATGACGCCGTCTTCCGTCCGGGCATTGACCACAAGCGTTTCGGGAATGCTGTCGGGTGCCAGCGTCAGGCTGTGATAGCGCACCACATCCACCGGCTCCGGCAGCCCGGCAAAGACGCCCGTTCCGTCATGATGTACCGCGCTGATCTTGCCATGCATCGGCACAGGTGCGCGCACGACATCTGCCCCAAAGACCTGCCCGATGGCCTGATGGCCAAGGCACACACCGAATACCGGCACCTTCCCCGCGGCAGCACGGATCAGATCACAGCAGATCCCGGCCTCGGCCGGGGCACCAGGGCCGGGCGAGATCACGATCGCGGACGGATTGAGCGCCAGGGCCTCGTCAACACTCAGCGCGTCATTGCGCCGCACGTCACACTCAACCCCAAGCGCACCCAGATGGTGGACGATGTTGAATGTGAAGCTGTCGTAATTGTCGATGAGAAGGATCATGGCAACAGAATGACCCCCGTGTCTGTTTTCGTCAAATACATCGCGCTTCGAGGCTCCGTCAGGCTTTCGCGGCAGTTGCTACGGCGATTTCCGCCGCCCGGAACAGCGCACGGGCCTTTGCCTGCGTCTCGCGGAACTCGGCGTTCGGATCGCTGTCCGCCACGACACCGCAGCCGGCCTGCACATACATGTTTCCACCCTTGAGAACGGCCATGCGCAGCCCGATGCAGGTGTCCATTTCCCCGTCCGCCCCGAAATACCCGACGCAGCCCGAATAGGGACCGCGCCGCGTCGGTTCCAGTTCGTCAATGATTTCCATGGCGCGGATCTTGGGGGCGCCCGTCAGGGTCCCGGCCGGGAAAGCTGCAACAAGTGCATCCATCGCCGTTTTGCCGTCCTTGATGCGGCCGGTCACGGTCGAGGAAATATGCATGACATGGCTGTAGCGCTCGACGACGAATTTCTCCGGAACTTCGACGGTCCCGAGCTGTGAGACGCGCCCTACATCGTTGCGCCCCAGATCGATCAGCATCAGATGCTCGGCCAATTCCTTGCGGTCGGCCAGAAGCTCTTTTTCCAGAGCCAGATCTTCTTCGCGGTCCGCTCCGCGCGGGCGTGTGCCCGCCAGCGGACGCACCGTGACCTCGCCGTTGCGCAGACGCACGAGGATTTCCGGAGACGATCCGACCAGAGCGTAGTCCTCAAGCTCCATCACGAACAGGAACGGCGCCGGATTGACGCGGCGCAGGCTGCGATAGAGCGAGAGCGGCGACAGCGGGAATGGTGTCGTGAAGCGCTGGCTCGGCACGATCTGGAATGCATCGCCCGCGGCGATATAGTCCTGCGCCTTGCGGATGTGATCCTCGAACTGCTGCTGCGTCATGTTCGATGTCGGTGGTGCCAGTTCCGTGCCGGCCGGCAGCGTCTCGCGCGCATCCCCCAGCGGGGCGGCCAGAGCGGCCCGTGCCTGATCGAGAAGCGCATGCGCCTCCGCATCCGTCGTCTTGCCGCGTACCGGCACGGCCAGCGTGAGTTCGTCCCGCACGGAATCGAAGACGGCGAACAGGCGCGGACGGATCATGATTCCTTCCGGCAGTCCCAGATCGTTGACCGGGGCGTTTGGCAGGCGCTCCATCTGGCGCACCATGTCGTAACCCAGCACGCCGAACACGCCGCCAATCATCGGCGGCATTTCGGCGGGAAGCTCCATCTGGCTCTCATCCACGATGGTCTTCAGGGTATCGAGCGGCACGCCGTCGACGGGTTTTCCGTCCAGCGTCACCTTCCCGTCCCGGCATTTCCAGACCAGATCCGGCAGAAGCGCGATTACGGAATAACGCCCGCGGGCCGCACCGCCTTCGACGCTTTCGAACAGCAGCCGGTACGGATCGTCCGACAGTTTCGAGAGACGGAGAAAGGCCGAGACAGGCGTCAGAAGATCGGCGGCCTCGATGCTGTAAACAATACCCATTACTGCGCCCCGTTTCCTGCTGCCGGCGCGGCCGCAGTCACGACCTGATTATAGAGCGCCATGTTGATGTGCGACGGCGGAACCGCCTTTTCCATGGCCGCATTCAGTGCCACCGGGATGTCGGAACGCATGGACTGCAGATATTCGTCCGAAAGCTGGTTGCCCAGGCTCTTCATGTCCTCTGCCGAGGCCGGCTTGTCCGCCGTCACGTTGACCAGCCAGAACGCATCCGGGGATTCGAACATGCCGCTCGTTCCCGGCTTGAGTCCGAAGACACCGCGCAGGACATTCTGCGGAAGGCTCTGATCCGGATGAACCCGCGACACGGCAACGTCCTGACGCAGGGCCGAAGCTTCGGCTTGCCCCTCGACAGCCTTGCGCAGCGTTCCCGCCTTGGCGGCATTGAACAGCGCGGTCGCCCGCATATCCGCAGCATGGCGTTTCTGATCCGCCGTCCAGGCCTGCACGACCTGATCGCGCACGCTGTCGAACGGCTTGAGCGTGCCCGGGTGCACTTCATCGACCAGCAGGGAGAACGCCGTGCCGTTCGGGCCATTGATGACGGTCGGCTGGACATTCTTGGACTGGGTGAAGATCTGGTGGATGATCGCCTGGCGCAGGGCTGCGTCGCCCGGGATGGGGGCAGGCAGACCGTCCTGTGTCAGGCCGTTTGAATCCAGCGTGCCGGATGCGGGAACGGCCCCGAGATCGCTCGGGATCTGCTCCAGCGTCGAAGATCCGGCAACGGCATCCTGGAACTGCTTCTGTCGGGCCTGAAGCGCTTCCCCGGCTTCCTGGGTCTGGACCTGCGTCTTCAGACCGTCCTTAGCCTGTTCGAAGGTCGTTTTGTGCGGCGCGGTGATGGCCGTGATGTTGAAGACGACCCAGCCCATGCCGGTCTTTTCCGGTCCGGAGATGCGGTCGGACGGTGCTGCGAATGCTGCCTTGGCGAGTTCGGGGTTCGGAATGTCGCTCTGACGTACGGACGGCAGGGACACCGCAGCAGCTTCGGGGAATTTCTTCTGGATATCGTCCCAGGACGTTCCGCTCTTCCAGGCCGTTGCAGCCGCATCGGCCTTTGCCTGATCCGTGAAGGTCAGGACCTGAATCGTCCGCGTCTCGGGCATGTCGAAGGTGCGAGCCTGAAAATCATAGAGACGGTGCAGGACGTCGTCGGGAACCTCGATCGTCTTTGCCACGCTGTCCGGCGTCATGACGACCATTTTCGCATGACGGTATTCTGTCGTGCGGAACATCTGGGGGTGGTTGTCATAAAAACGGTGAAGCTGGTCATCCGTCGGCGCGGCGGCAACGACACCGCTTGCAAACGGGATCTGAACCAGATCGAACACGCGCTGGCTCGCATCAAAAGACAGCATCCGGTTCGTCAGGGAAGACGGCGCGACAACGGACTGCCCCATGCCCTGCAGAAGCCCGCGTGAAGCAATGTCTTCGCGGATGGCCTGGAGCAGCTTGCCCTCGGACAGTCCGATCCTTGTCAGACGGTCATTGAAGACGCTCCGGTCGAACTGTCCGGCGGCATTGTGAAATGCCGGAATGGCAAAGACTTCCTGCCGCACTAGATCATCGGGAACCATCATGCCCGCGCGGGCGGCGGCAAGCTGGGTCTCGTTCTGGATCACAAGGTTTTGAAGCGTCTGCCGTGCGATCTGCTCGACCTCACCCTTGGGGAGCTTGGACGGGTCGGCAAGCCCGATCCGTCTGGCAACTTCGGGAAGCTGCGCCGAGAGCGCGCGGCTGAAATCATCCGGCGTGATGCTCCGATCGCCGACGCGCACGACTTCGTTGGAGCTTGCCGTGCCCATGTTGGAATACACATCTCCCACGCCCCAGCCGATGAAGGCCAGAAAGATCAGCAGCGCGGCGGCACGGCCGGCCCAGGAGTCAACAAAGAGGTGGCGGAGCGTGGTAATCATAGGGTCAGGGCAGATCCGGATGACGGGATGGTGCGGACACAAAAGGCCCGCTAGACTTGCCGCACCATAATGTCGTGAGAACGGCTTGACCAGAAGCAGACCGGAACGAGTGCGACCTTGCGGCATTCAGCCGGTCGCAGATACTGAGCACACACCGGTAACGCCGCCATTCTTCAGGGCGTCATCATCAAGGAGGAAGAGTGCCCCCATCACCCAGGCTTGTCGTTGGAAACTGGAAGATGCACGGATTGCGGGAGCAGTCCGGCCGTCTGGCCCGTGCCGTCGCCGAGGGCGCGCAGTCCCTCCCTGATGATGTGCGGCTCGTCCTGTGCCCACCCTTCACCCAGCTCGCCAGCGTGCATGGCATCATCAATGCCGAAGGGCCGGCCACGCCGCTGCGTCTTGGTGCGCAGGACTGTCACACGACATCTTCGGGGCCCCACACCGGGGACATCTCGGCTGAAATGCTGGCTGACCTTGGCGTCCGATACGTCATTCTCGGCCATTCCGAACGCCGTCAGGCCCATGGCGAAACCGATGTCCTAATTCGCCAGAAGGTCGAAGCTGCCGAAGCTGCGGGCCTCATTCCCATCGTCTGTATCGGCGAGACGATGCAGGAGCGTCTCGAAGGGCGGACGACCACCGTTCTGGCCACGCAGGTCGAGGGATCGTTGACCGACGGCTTTACCGGTATCCTGGCTTACGAGCCCGTCTGGGCCATCGGAAGCGGCACGATTCCGCCCATCGACGAGCTCGAGAGAACCCTCTCTCTCCTGCACGGACTGTTGCAGTCTCGTCTCAAGACGGATGACATTCGCGTGCCGATCCTGTATGGCGGCTCCGTTACACCGGCTCAGGCGCCGACCATTTTTTCCATCGGGTCGCTTGGCGGGGTGCTGGTTGGCAGTGCCAGTCTGGAAGCAGAGAGCTTCCTGCGCATCGCTGAAGCGGCATCTTTCCGCCTGACGTCCCAACCATTGTCCGGACCCTATCGTTCATGACCACTCTTCTGCTTGCTCTCAACCTGCTGGTCACACTGGCGCTGATCGGGGTGATCCTGATCCAGCGCAGCGAAGGCGGCGGCCTCGGCATCGGCAGCGGCCAGGGCATGGGCTCCTTCATGAGCGGCCGTGGAACGGCAACGCTGCTGACGCGTGCCACGTCCGTCCTCGCCGGCATCTTCATGCTGCTGTGCCTGGTGCTGGCCGTCATGAACCGTGGCGCCTCTTCCGGCGTCGGCTCGCATGACATTCTGGCCGAACCGCCTGCCGCCACCCAGACGACCACCACCACAACCCCGGCTGCACCTGCCGCTCCGGCTCCCGCACCCGCTCACTGACCGGGGCTGAAAATCCCCGTTCAAACTTTTTAACGGGGATCTTTTCAACAGACGCGTCTCTTCGCTTCCCCTGCCCCATGTCGGCAGTGTATGAAGACCGCCCATGACGCGTTTCGTATTCATCACCGGCGGTGTGGTATCTTCTCTCGGCAAGGGCATCGCTTCAGCGGCCCTCGCTGCTCTCCTCCAGGCGCGCGGATACAAGGTCCGCATGCGCAAACTGGACCCCTATCTCAACGTGGATCCGGGCACCATGAGCCCGTACCAGCACGGTGAGGTGTTCATTACCGATGACGGGGCCGAAACCGACCTCGATCTCGGTCACTATGAACGCTTCACGGGCGTCCATGCGTCACGTGCTGACAACACCACGACGGGACGGATCTATTCGGATGTGATCGCCCGCGAACGCCGCGGCGACTATCTGGGCGGGACCGTGCAGGTCATCCCGCACATCACGGATGCCATCAAGGACGTCGTGGTCACGGGTACCGACGACTATGATTTCGTCCTCGTGGAAATCGGCGGCACGGTTGGCGACATCGAGAGCCTGCCCTTCCTCGAAGCCATCCGTCAGCTGCGCAATGATCTCGGCCATGCCCAGACCATGTGCGTGCACCTGACCCTCCTGCCCTATATCCCGGCAGCTGGCGAGCTCAAGACGAAGCCGACGCAGCATTCCGTCAAGGAATTGCAGAATGTCGGTATCCAGCCGCAGATGCTGCTGTGCCGCTCGGACCGTCCCATCCCGGACAACGAGCGTCGCAAGATTGCCAATTTCTGCAATGTCCGTCCGGAAGCCGTTATCGCGGCGCTGGATGTGGACACGATCTATGCCTGCCCCATTTCCTATCACAATGAGGGAATGGATCAGGAAGTCCTGCGCTATTTCGATCTGCCATACGACAGCAAGCCGGACCTCTCGCGCTGGGAAAAGATCGTCCATGCGATTCGCGAACCCGAAGGTGAAGTCCGCGTGGCTATCGTTGGCAAGTACACAGCTCTGCTCGATAGCTACAAGTCGCTGGCCGAAGCCCTTCTGCATGGTGGCATCGCCAACCATGTGAAGGTGAAGCTCGACTGGATCGAATCGGAAGAGTTCGAAAAGAACGGCAATATTGCCGAGCGCCTGAAAGATGCGGACGCCATCCTCGTACCAGGCGGCTTCGGTGAGCGCGGTGCGGAAGGCAAGATCCAGGCTGTCCGCTATGCCCGTGAGCACAATATCCCGTTCCTGGGTATCTGCTTCGGTATGCAGATGGCCGTGATCGAATGTGCCCGTTCGCTGGCGGGTCTGCCCAAGGCATCCTCGACCGAGTTCGGCCCGACGGATGAGCCTCTGGTCGGCCTGATGACCGAATGGGCTCGGGGCAGCGAAATGCTCCGCCGTCGCGAAGGTGGCGATCTGGGTGGGACGATGCGTCTGGGTGCCTACCCGGCCAAGCTGCTTCCTGGCTCCCGCGTGGCGGAAATCTACGGCCGCACGGAAATCCGCGAGCGCCATCGTCACCGCTGGGAGGTCAACGCGCACTACAAGGACCGCCTTGAAAAGACCGGTCTGCGGTTCTCTGGCCTGTCGCCTGATGGAGTGCTGCCGGAAGTGATTGAATATCCGGATCACGCCTGGTTCGTGGCCGTGCAGTACCATCCGGAACTGCTCTCCAAGCCTTTCGACCCGCATCCGCTGTTCGCAGGCTTTATCGCCGCGGCCGTCAAGGAGGCTCACGGCAAGTGAGCTTCCGGATCGGAGACCTCACGGTCGGCCAGGATCAGCCTTTCACGCTGATCGCTGGTCCCTGCCAGATCGAATCCCGCGAGCATGCAACGGAAATGGCCGACTCCATTTCCAGCCTGTGCCGTGAGCTGGGAATCGGCCTGATCTACAAAAGCAGCTTCGACAAGGCGAACCGCAGTTCGGTCAACGCTGCGCGTGGCGTAGGTATGGATGCGGGTCTGGATATTCTCGCCAGCATCCGGGAGCGATTCGGCGTCCCCGTCCTGACGGATGTACATACTGCCGAGCAGTGCGCGCCTGCTGCCCAGGCCGTGGATGTTCTTCAGATCCCGGCCTTCCTTTGCCGCCAGACGGACCTGTTGCTGGCGGCGGGCAAAACCGGTCGCGCCATCAACATCAAGAAGGGCCAGTTCCTCGCGCCGTGGGACATGGCAAATGTCGCGGCGAAGATCGCATCCACGGGCAATGAACGTATCATGCTCTGCGACCGCGGTACGAGCTTCGGTTACAACACGCTTGTGAGCGACATGCGTGGACTGCCGATCATGGCGCAGACGGGTTATCCTGTCGTGTTCGACGCCACCCATTCCGTGCAGCAACCGGGTGGTCTTGGGGCCTCAACAGGCGGTCAGCGCGAGTTCGTTGAGCCTCTGGCCCGCGCTGCCCTGTCCATCGGCGTAGCTGCTGTTTTCATTGAAACACATCAGGATCCGGATCACGCACCGAGCGATGGGCCGACCATGGTGCCGCTTAGTGAAATGCGCGGCCTGCTGATGCGTCTGAAAGCCTTCGACGCGCTCGCGAAGTCCTTTCTGGTCTAAGTGCCCGACGGCGCCAGAGCCGCCAGAAACAGGCTCAGCACCGCAATAGCCGTCAGCCCTGTGCGAAGCGGCAGATAGCCTGGGGGAAGAGCGCCTTTCCTCCAGGCTTCCCGTTCCACGAGGAACGTCCCGACAAAGCCGATGATTTCCAGCCCGAAACCGGCGCGGACATGCCCCAGCATACCCACGCATAGCGACAGCCATGCCCACAGCGCAGGGCAGACGCCCAGCACGAGACGCTGACGGTCCCGCTCCGATGTCCCGCCAACCGTGATGATGTCCGGCCGCTCCATGGCCAGTCCCCAGTGCACGGCCCCCAGAAATGACAGGATGCAGGCCCCGTACGCCAGCAGAATGATCTTCAGATGTGGCAGCGGCGCGAACAGTCCGGCCAGAAAGATCCACCCGCCAAGCGTCATGAAGGGGATCAGTCCGGCAATGCCAAGCACGAAAACGGGAAAAGGAAGGCGCATGTCGTCGTTGACCTCACGGCGTGATTTTGAGACTTGAAATACCTGTTCCATTCCGAACGGTCACGAGCCAACCCGGTTCACGCATCTCCAGGAGAGCTTCCATTGAGCGCCATCGTTGATATCACCTCCCGCGAAATCCTGGACAGCCGCGGCAATCCCACCGTCGAGGTCGAGGTCGAACTGTCCTCCGGTGCCCGCGGCCGCGCTGCTGTCCCGTCTGGCGCCTCCACAGGCGCGCATGAAGCCGTGGAGCTGCGCGATGGTGACAAGTCCCGCTACGGCGGCAAGGGCGTCCTGAAGGCCTGCAGCCACGTTGAAAACGACATCCTCGAAGTGCTCCAGGGCGCCGAATCGGAAGATCAGATCGCCATCGACAACGCGATGATCGATCTGGACGGGACCCCTAACAAATCCCGTCTGGGTGCAAATGCCATCCTGGGCGTTTCCCTTGCAGTCGCCAAGGCCACGGCCGAGGAACTGGAACTGCCGCTGTACCGCTATGTCGGTGGCGCCTATGCCCATCTCCTGCCCGTGCCGATGATGAACATCGTCAATGGCGGCGAGCATGCTGACAATCCGATCGACATCCAGGAATTCATGATCCAGCCAGTCGGTGCTCCGACGGTCGCGGATGCCATTCGTATGGGCTCGGAAATCTTTGCGCGCCTGAAGAAAGGTCTGTCCGAAGCCGGGTACAACACCAATGTCGGCGATGAGGGCGGCTTCGCACCGAACCTGAAGTCTGCTGACGAAGCTCTTGGATTTATTGCAAAATCCGTTGAGGCTGCGGGCTACAAGCTGGGTGAGGATGTGACCTTCGCACTCGATTGCGCAGCCACCGAATTCTATGCGGATGGCCGCTATAACCTGAAGGGTGAAGGTAAGGAATTCGATGCCTCGGGCATGATTTCTTACCTTGAGGATCTGGCCAACCGTTACCCGATCGTCTCCATCGAGGACGGTCTGGCGGAAGACGACTGGGAAGGCTGGGCAGAGCTTACGACCCGTCTGGGCAAGAAGCTTCAGCTTGTTGGCGACGACCTGTTCGTGACCAACCCCGAGCGTCTGCGCCGTGGCATCAAGGCTGGCACGGGTAATGCCCTGCTCGTGAAGGTTAACCAGATCGGCACGCTGACCGAGACGCTCGAAGCTGTCGAAACCGCTCACAAGGCTGGCTATGCCTGCGTCATGAGCCATCGTTCCGGTGAAACGGAAGATTCCGTGATTGCCGATCTCGCCGTCGCCACGAACTGTGGACAGATCAAGACGGGCTCCCTCTCCCGCTCTGACCGCACGGCGAAGTACAATCAGCTGATCCGTATCGAGCAGCAGCTCGGCAGTGCCGCGCGCTATGCTGGCCGCAGCATTCTCAAGAACTCCTGAGATTGCACAACGGCCTCATGTCCTTCGGGAATGGGGCCGTTTTTTCAGGTCCGGACATGAAAGATCCCCGCATCATTCATTGTCTGGTCACGATTGACTGATATAAACTGAAGTAGTCCCTCAGAACGGAGTTTTCACGACGTGACACTGATCCGGCTCATCAAGCGTGGTGTCCGCGCCGTTGCTCCCCCCGCTTTCTTTCTGTCCCTGACGGCCTATTTCGGATGGAACGCCCTTCATGGCGCTCATGGTATTCATGCCTATCAGGAACAGATGCAGCTTCAGAAGGATGCCCTTCAGGCCAGGCAGGATGCCGATGACGAACAGAATGTCTGGCGTCGGCGTGTCGTTGCACTCAAGGAAAAGGCGCTGGACGCCGATATGCTGGACGAGCGTGCCCGTGCCACGATGAACCTGACCCGCAGCGGTGATCTGGTTGTCCCCTACGGTCCTCACGACAAGCTGTTCTGAGCAGCGGTCAGGAAATCCGGTTCTGCAGACACAAAAAAAAGCGGCCCGAAGGCCGCTTTTTTCATGAAGACTGTCGAAACAGTCTTACTTGATCTTGGCTTCGCGGAACACGACGTGCTTGCGTGCAACCGGATCGTACTTGCGCACTTCCATCTTTCCCGTAGCGGAACGGGCATTCTTCTTCGTGACGTAGAAGTAGCCGGTTTCGGCGGACGAAACGAGCCGGATCTGAATAACGTTGCTCTTTCCCATGATACCCTCGGGCTTTCGCCATACTGATGCCGCTCGAAGGTGTCGATGCAGCATGTTGATCTCTAGATTGGGCGCACCATGCTGATTTGTGGTCCGCAGGTCAAGGCCCTGACGTACAATTTCGGGGTTTTCCTGCGCTTTCAGGGACTTTCAGCCCGAGGGAATCTTATCAGGCCACCGTGTGAGCCCCTCTCTTTCGCTTGTGAGGCAACAGACAGGAACCTATAAGGAACAAATGCGGGATGGCTTTCATTCTGCACCTTGTTTTCCGACCTGCCTCCGCCGAGGCGCATGGGAGCGCCTGTATGCTGACCCGCAAGCAGCACCAGCTTTTGCTATATATCGACGACCATCTTCGCCGGACGGGCTATTCCCCTTCTTTCGATGAAATGAAGGATGCTCTTGAGCTTCGCTCAAAGTCTGGCATCCATCGGCTGATTTCTGCTCTGGAAGAACGCGGCTTTCTGCGTCGTCACCATCATCGTGCCCGTGCACTCGAAGTGCTGCGTCTGCCACACATGGGAACCGAGGCACCGGCCGCTACGGGCACGGGTACCGCGTTCGTCCCCGCCGTTCTCAATCAGGGGCAGACAGGCCTTGAGGGGGCGTTCTCGGAAGCCAGTGTCGCCAATGACCGCCAGACTGTCAGCATCCCGCTCTATGGACGTATTGCAGCCGGTCTTCCGATCGAGGCCATGCAGGATGACAGCGACCGGATTGACGTGCCGGTCTCGCTTCTGGGTACCGGCGAGCATTATGCCCTGACGGTTGCGGGTGATTCGATGATCGAAGCGGGCATTCTGGATGGCGATATCGCCATCATCCGGCGACGCGAAACTGCGGAAAACGGACAGATCATCGTGGCCCTGATCGACGAGCAGGAAGTGACGCTCAAGAAGCTGCGTCGTCGCGGATCGATGATTGCGCTGGAAGCGGCCAACAGGGACTACGAAACCCGCATCTTCCCGGCGGAGCGCGTCCATATTCAGGGCCGTCTGGTCGCGCTTTTCCGGCAGTACTGAAACCAGGGTTACTGCTGACGGCTTCAGGAGCCGTCAGCAGTAACCCTGTTATTGCGGCGCAGCGGGGGTGCCGCGTACGACTTTCACGCTGCCATCCGGCGCAATCAGCGTGCTCGTGCCGTCACCATTCGGAATGACGATGGTCTTGCTTGGATTCTTGTTCAGGAAACGGGTAGCGCTATCGGGGACCGAGGATGGCAGTGTCGGAATGACATGGCTGCGGTCCCGGCTCACACCCTGATGGGTGTCGGCGCTTTCGCCGACCGACATGCTCTGCCCCTGCATGAGCTGCTGGCCGGAAGCGCCCAGAGCGCCCTTGCTGCCAATGCCGCCCATGAAATTCTCGTCGAGAGCTGCGCCGCCGAAATAGGTTGCCGGGTCTCCGAGGGCATGACTGAACGTGCTGTCGGGGTTTTCGACGTCCTTGAGGGTCGGAAGGGGCTGTGGGGCACCAGGCCAGATATTGCCGCCTTCAGGGAAAATCGGGGTTTCAGCGTATTTCTCGCCACGGGCACGGTGAATATTCTCACTGTCGCCGTGTGGACCATTGGGGTTGTCGAGCGCCGTCCACACCATGGTGTCACGGATATACTTGCCCATGCCTGAACAGCCGCTCAGAGCGAGAGGTAGTGCCAGCAGAGCGGCCTTCCGCATTTCTTACTCCCACAAGGTCAATAAATGACCTTTAGCGGTCCTTGTAACGGAGCGCCAGATGAAGACAGTCAAAGACATCCATAATTCTACCAGAGACTGGTGTCAGAAGCTGATCTTGGATGACTTGCGGGATTGTCCCGCCATGATGCGGGTGAGCCCGGCAGTCAGATAACCCCAGCCGCTGATGACGGTCGGAATGACCGAGAACCAGAGAAGAATTCCGCCGATCAGGCTGGCAGGCAGGAAGGAAAGACCCAGCATTCCTGCCGCCCCGTCCCCACCGATCAGAAACCCGATCGCCACCATCTGGATTCCGGTTTTCCATTTCGCCAGGCGGGTGGAGGGCAGCGTTTCCCGCTGCGAGGCCATGTATTCCCGAAGGCCACTGACCAGGATTTCCCGGACCATGATGATGATCCCCGCATAAAGCGAGAAAACCGGGAGGTGTGTCAGCCCCGCCAGAGCCAGCAGAAGCGACCCCACTAGCAGTTTGTCCGCAATCGGATCCATCATCCGGCCCAGCTCCGAAAGCTGGTGCCAGCGGCGGGCCAGCGCCCCGTCCAGATAGTCCGTGATGCACGCGGCAGTATAGACCGCGCACGCAATCACGTTCGCGGTCGGCGAATGCACGGAGAGCAGCACGACCAGTACAGGAATGGACGCGATACGCAGCAGTGTCAGGATGTTTGGCAGATCTGTCAGCATCGCAGTCAGTCTAGAACAGTTTCCATCTCTCCGGTATGCGCCAATATGCCCGTAAAAGATGTATTTTTCGTGTAAATTCCGACGTGTGGCCTAATGGCTGCGATTATCGGCCGATGTCTTCTGGACCCATTCCGGATGAAAATGCCCGTAGATGGCGGTTGCCGTACTCGAGCTGATCCCCGGCGCATTCTCAAGTTCCTCAAGGCTCGCCTGCCTGACGGATTTTGCCGAGCCGAAATGGTTGAGCAGGGCTTTTTTCCGCGCCGCTCCGATTCCCGGAACGTGATCCAGCTCCGAACTGCGCAGTCCTTTGGAGCGCCCTGCCCGATGGGTCGTGATGGCGAATCTGTGCGCTTCGTCACGCAGCCGCTGCAGGTAATACAGGACCGGATCCCGCGGTGGGAGCTGGAATGGCGGCTTCGTTTCCGTGAAGAACCACTCCCGCCCTGCATCACGATCCGGTCCCTTGGCGATGGCGACGATCGGGATACCTGTCACGCCCAGATCAGCCAGAACGGCCCGTACCGCGTTGAACTGTCCGAGGCCGCCATCAATCAGCAGCAGATCCGGCCAGTCTTCCGGGCGCCCTCCGTTTTCAGGGCGATGTCCGAAACGCCGTTCCATGACCTCCCTCATCATGCCGAAATCATCGCCTGGCGTGACAGGCCCCTTGATGGCGTATTTGCGATAGGCGCGCTTGTTGAACCCTTCCGGGCCGCCCACGACCATCACGCCATAAGGCGCCTGCCCCATGATGTGCGAGTTGTCATAGGTCTCGATCCGCTGGGGGATTTCAGGCAGGCCAAAGACTTCCGCCACACCTTCGAGCAGTTTGCGCTGCCCGGTATTCTCCGCCAGCTTCCGCTCCAGCGCCTCACGCGCATTCAGCGCGGCATGCTCGACAACTTCTTTCTTCTCGCCCCGTTGAGGTCTCAGGATCTCGACCTTCTGTCCCCGGCGGATGCTGAGTGCTTCCTCGACGAGCTTCAGTTCCGGCAGTTCGCAGTTCACGAGAATGGAAGGCGGCGGCGGCTTGTTGTCATAGAACTGGATCATGAACGCCGACAGCACGTCTGCGGCGGTCTCTTCTTCCGCGTGGGCCGGGTAGAACGCCCGGTTGCCATTATTCCGGCTGCCGCGAATGAAGAAGACCTGGATGCAACTCTGACCGGCTTCCTGCCAGATGGTCATGATATCCGCATCGTTGATCGAGGTCGGGTTGATCGTGCTCGAACCCTGAATACTGGCAAAACCCCGGATCCTGTCCCGGATCGACGCGGCCCGCTCGTAGTTCATTTCCTGCGAGGCCTGCTCCATTTCGGCCACCAGACGCTGCTGCAGTTCCGTGCTGTGTCCGGAGAGGAACTGGCGCGCCTCGCTGACCAGTTCGGCATAATCAGGCTTGGAGATCCGGTCCACACAGGGGGCCGAGCAGCGCTTGATCTGGTATAGCAGGCAGGGGCGCGTCCTGCTGTTGAGGACCGCATCCGAGCAGGACCGGAGCAGAAAGCTGCGCTGCACCAGATTCAGCGTCTGATTGACCGCCCAGGCATTCGCGAACGGTCCCCAGTAGGTCGCACCCTTGACCGGTTTGCCACGCTGCTTGGTGATCTGGGGAAACTCATGGCTCTCGGTCAGCATCAGCCACGGATAGCTCTTGTCGTCGCGCAGCAGGATGTTGAAGCGGGGCTTCATCCGCTTGATGTAGTTGGCTTCCAGAAGCAGTGCGTCCGCTTCCGTCCGCGTAATGACGATTTCCATCGACACCGTCATCGACACCATACGCCGCAGCCGCTCCGGCAACTGGTTGATGCGGGTATAGGACGACACACGCTTCTTCAGGCTCAACGCCTTGCCGACATAAAGGACCTCCCCCTTCGCGCCCAGCATGCGATACACGCCGGGGCTGTAGGGGATGGTCTTCAGCGCCTCGCGGATGGCCTCTACGCCCTGCTTTTTTTCCGCAGGAACAAGGGGTTCACCCTGATCGGCAGGACGGTCGGAACTGTGCGGAGGAAGGTCGGTCATTCAGCTTCTTCAGTCATCCACTGAACCTGTGGAAAAGTCTGTGGGCTGCTCCGTGACAGAATCATGAAAGCCCCGGTTTGCCAGACCTGTCATCAGATTGCCCAATTTTTAATCATGTTTTGCAAGTCATTGAAAACACTTGCATCTTGCTTTCCGATCTTTCCCGTCAGCTTCGATCTGCGGGACGGAAAGGACTGGGAAGCTCTCGAAGAACACCTCTCCCGATCATGGTGGACGAACTGGCTCCCTTTTCGCCGCCCATGATCATGTTCTGTTCTATCGGGCGGTCCCGAAAGCGTGTGAAGACCCCGCTCTCAGACCTTCTCTGCAGCCCGCTCGGCCGTCTCCAGAAGACGCAGCATGTTACCGCCCCAGATGGCAGAAATATCAGCGTCGCTGAATCCTGCCGCCTGGAGCGCGCGGGTCACGTTCGCGGTCTCGGTTGCATCCTTCCAGCCCGGAATACCGCCACCGCCATCGAAATCGGACGAGATGCCCACATGCTCTACCCCGATCCGATCCGCGATGTACGAGACATGCCGCACCAGATCTTCGACCGTACCGCCGCCGCCTTTTTTCAGGAACGATCCCATGGCTGTAACCTGAATCAGGCCGCCCGTCTCTTTCAGGCGATCAAGCTGCTCGTCATCCAGATTCCGCGGATGATCGCACAGGGCGCGGGCGCAGGAGTGGCTGGCGAAAACCGGCGTGCTCGAGACTTCGGTGGCCTGCATCATGGTCGACTTCGCAGCATGCGACACATCGACCAGAACACCCGAGCGGTTCATCTGCGCGATCGTCTCACGTCCCAGATCCGACAGTCCGCCATGAAGCGTCTCGTTATCGGCAAGATCCTTGCGCGGAATGGCCGCATCCGCGAGCGCATTGTGCCCGTTATGGGTCAGGGTCATGTAGCGCACGCCATACCGACGGGCGAGTTCCGCAATACGTTCCGGACGACCGCCCAGACCATGCCCGTTCTCGATCGCCGGAATGACGGCAAGGTCGCCCGCTTTGTATGCGGCCCGCACATCCGCGGCTGTGCGGCAGACACGTGCGCCCTGATCGCCCTGTCGTCCCTCAAGTCCGGCAATCACGTCCAGCATGCCCTGAACCCGCTCCCAGCCTTCGGCATGTCCAGCATCGTCACGGGGGCCCTGCGGAATATACGCTGCAAGGCACACCGCCCGCAGACCGCCCTTGCGAGTCTTGGGGACATTCACCTGCCGGGGCGTTTCTTCCGCCCAGGCATCCTGCCGGTCCGGCCAGGGAATATCGATATGGGAATCAAGCGTCAGGAGCGTGTCGTGCAGATCAGTCATGGTCCGTCCTAGATCGGACGGGAACGTCTTGTGTGCAAGAGGGCGCTTGTCAAAACGACCGATCCGGTCGATCCAGTTTGCATGCGTCTCATCACCTGGAACATCAATTCCCTTCGACTCAGACTGCCTCTGCTGAAGCAGATCGTCGAACAGGAAAATCCGGACATCGTCTGTCTACAGGAAACGAAAGTCCCGGATCCCCTCTTCCCTGCTCAGCCCCTGGCCGAAATGGGACTGCCCCATCAGGTCTATAAAGGCATGAAGGGCTATAACGGTGTGGCGATCCTGTCGCGACACGAACTGCAGAGCGTAGACGGCACACCGGACTGGTGCACCCGCTCCGACTGCCGGCATGTCGCTGCCAGTATTGCCACACCGGCCGGCCCGATCCTGCTACACGATTTCTATGTGCCGGCTGGCGGGGACATCCCGGATCCTGAAGAAAACGAAAAGTTTGCCCACAAGCTGGCGTTTGTGGACGAGGCAACCAGCTGGTTTACCAGCACACCGCCTGCCCGCAGCATTCTGGTTGGTGATCTCAACATCGCGCCGTTGGAACACGATGTCTGGAGCCACAAACAGCTTCTGAAGATCGTTAGCCATACGCCTCCCGAGATCGAACGTCTCAAGGCGTGGATGGCAACGGGATTTCAGGATGCCATGCGGATGATCACGCCGGAGCCGGAAAAGCTCTATACGTGGTGGTCATACCGCAACAGGGACTGGAAGAAGTCCAACCGTGGACGGCGGCTGGATCATGTCTGGATGACGCCCGATCTGATGCCGGGCCTGCGTAATGTCCGGGTTCTTCAGGACGTGCGGGACTGGGCGAGCCCCTCCGATCACGTCCCGGTCGTGCTGGATTTCGGTCCGGCCTGACCCGTCACCCGCCCTGTCAACCTTCAGGCTGACAGGCTATCGGACCCGATAACACCGCGTCCTTCCGGATCAAGACGATAACCGCCCCCTTCCGTAATCAGCAGCGACGTGCGAGCCGGATCGGGTTCTATCTTCTGGCGTAGACGGTAAATATGCGTCTCAAGCGTGTGGGTGGTGACGGCGGCGTTGTAGCCCCACACCTCGTTCAGGAGAACCTGACGGGCCACCGGACGCTGACCTGCACGGTAAAGATACTTCAGGATCGCCGCTTCCTTCTCCGTCAGGCGGATCCGACGGTTGCGGGCGGTTTCGACCAGCAGCTTAGCGGACGGACGGAACGCATACGGACCGATCTCGAAGACGGCGTCCTCACTGTTCTCGAAAATCCGCAACTGGGCGCGCAGACGGGCAAGAAGTTCACCAATCCGGAAAGGCTTGGCAACGTAATCGTTGGCACCTGCGTCCAGGCCACGCACAACATCGTGTTCGTCATCGGAGCCGGTCAGGATGATGATCGGCATGCGAACGCCTTCACGTCGCAGTTCGGCGCAAAAATCGCGCCCGTCACCATCGGGGAGAGTGATATCCAGCAGCATGGCGTCATAACGGGCGCCAGGCTTGGCGAGAAGTTCGCGCGCCGCGGCAACGGACGTCGCCTCAACGGCTTCCAGTTCGCCACCGTGCTGAAGCTGCTCCGCCAGAAGACGACGCAGCGTATCATCATCGTCAACAACCAGAATGGGGCGTGGACCTGCCATAATAACCTGTCTCGTTCTATCGCGACGGAAGAAAAGTCACATCCGCAGAGATCGGCGTTCGTAACTCGCGCATCCGGACTTACCATTCCCGCTACGGGGGAAGAAAGCAGCATGCTCTCGGGGCAGACTATGGCAAGTACAGCCGCAAAAGGAAACAGCATTATGGCTAAAGCTATTTTGAAAACCGCTGGAGACCGCGCTTTTCTTCACTTCCAGGGCAAAATCATTCCGGCTTTGACCGGTCGGCGCGGTCTGTCTCTTGACAAGGTCGAGGGCGATCTGTGCACTCCCGTGGGGGAACTGCCGATCCGGCGTGTCCTCTACCGCGCAGACCGGACGACGCGCCCGGTCTGCGGTGCAGAATTGCCTGTCGAACCCATCGCTCCCAATGACGGCTGGTGCGACGATCCGGTCCATCCCGATTACAACCGCGCCGTCTCCCTTCCCCACCCGGCCTCCTGCGAGACTCTCTGGCGGGAGGACCATGTTTACGATCTCTGTATTGTGATGGGCTGGAACGATGCGCCAGCCGAGTCGGGACGCGGCTCGGCCATTTTCCTGCACCTTCCGCCCGCCAGCGGTTATACGGAAGGCTGCATCGCCGTAGAGGAAAAGGAACTCCGCGTGCTCCTGCGGGACGGCCTATCCCACATCACCGTGGAAAAGCCCTCCTGAGCCACTCTTATTCTGCTGCTGGCGGGACCATGGAGACCATGTAATCTCCCGGCTGGGGCACAGCTTTGTCATTGTCCTCGGCCGACCGGATCAGGATGTTTCCGTCACGCCGCACTACAAGAATGTCGAGCCTGTTTTCGTCCGTCCCAAAGGTTGGCGCGCTTTCTTCCGTGGCTTCCACTGCCACGAACCGCCATCCCTGCTCGAATAGCGTGTCGAACAGGGTATAATTCCATGCAGGTTCACCCAGAACCTTGCCCCGCGCATCGCGTGACAGGCCGTGATAGAAATCCAGCCGCGCCACGCCAGGGCTGATCTGATAGACGCGTTGCCTCCCCATGGTCGGCGCCAGATGTCCACACACCATCCCGTTATAGATGCCGTCACCTGTCGTCGCGATCAGATAGTCTGCGGGGCGTTCCTCAAAGGATTCCTGCCCGTGCTGGGACAGGAGTTCCGCCCGCAGAACGGGAATATCCTGACGTGTGGCGGGCATCAGCGCACTGGAACGGTTGTCCACCAGCAGCACCGGAACCCCGGCCCTGCGCAGACACGATGCAAAATTGATGGACCAACCGCTGGCCCCCAGAATCGCAATCGCCGGGTCATTAGACAACGTGAGCTTCAATAGCCGCGCAATCGGTCCCAGCGAAAACCCGTGTAGGATCATCGTGACCGCAATCACGGCGAACACCGCCGGCATGATGAGGTCGGCGGACTGATACCCCGCTTCCTTGAGGCTGATCCCCGCCTCACCGGCCACAGCCGCCGCCACGATACCGCGCGGCGCGATCCAGCCGACAAACAGCTTTTCCTTCCAGGGCATGCTGGTCCCGAGTGTGGACAGAAAAATGCCCAGTGGCCTCACGACGAACAGGACCACGACCGTCAGCGCAAAGATCGGGATGGAAAGCCGCGCCAGAACATCGCGGTGCAGATCGGCCGTCAGCATGATGAACAGCACCGACACGACCAGAACCACGAGTGATTCCTTCATGCGCCGCAGTTCCGTGACACCAGGGATCTGGAGATTTGCCAGCGCCATGCCGAAGATCGTGACCGCCATCAGTCCCGCGCCACCCATCTCCAGATTGCACAGCGAAAAGATCACCAGCGCCATCGAGATCAGCATCGGGGTCTTGAGGATTTCCGGCATCAGATCGCGCGTGAAGAGATAGCGGATCAGATAGGCCGGCAGGATTCCTGCTGACAGCGAAACCGCAATGGCTCCCAGCAGATCCGGCAGCGTATGCGTGAAGAACACATCTGCATGAACGTCCACATGCAGCATCATGAGCTGAAGGACGACAGCCGCCAGAATCGCGCCCAGAGGATCGTTGACGATGGCTTCCCAGCGCAGGAACGCCGCCACGCGCGGCTGCAGCTTGGCACTACGCAGCAGCGGCAGAACCACGGTCGGTCCCGTCACAACGACGATTGCCCCGAACAGCATGGACGTGCCCCACTCCAGATGCGCCACATAATGTGCCGCCAGGGAGCCCAGAACCCAGTTGATCGGCAGTGCAAGCATCGTCAGGCGTGCAACGCCTTCCCCGGCCTCGCGCAACTGGCGGAAATCCAGCGCCATGCCGCCTTCGAACACCACGAGCGCCACGAGCAGCGACACGAGAGGCCGGAACATCCAACCCATCGTCTCCGATGGATGAAGAATACCCAGCCCGGGCCCGAAGATCAGACCAAGCGAAAACAGAAGGACAATAGCCGGAAGCCGGAATCGCCAGGCGACCCACTGGGCCAGCATCCCCGCTCCGAAAGTCGAGGCAATGCCGATAAGAATGTCATATTGCATGGATGTTCGGGACGGGCTCCGCGTTATGGATACGAAGCGGTATCATATCCCGGATCAGCCAATGCACCTAAAATATGGAATAATGTTCCGTTATGACGCTCCCGCTGCCCCAGCCCGATACGGACCTCCTGATCCGTCCCGCCCAGTCGCTGGACCGTGAAGGAATCTGGCGTCTTCTGTCCCCTGTCCTGCGCAAGGGTGAAACCTACGCACTGCCCCGTCACTGGGGACGGCGGCAGGCACTGGCGTACTGGATGGATGTGGAGCATCGCGTCTATGTCGCGCAGAGCCGTGACCATGAGATCGTCGGGACATTCTATCTTCAGGCCAATCAGAAAGGCGGTGGCGCGCATATCGCCAATGCCGGTTTCGTTGCCCGGTCCGGCTTTGGCGCGGGCCGCCTCATGGCCGAACATGCTCTGGCGGAAGCCACGAAACTCGGTTTCCGCGCCATGCAGTTCAATTTCGTTGTCAGCACCAACCTGCGGGCCATAGCCCTGTGGAAATCACTGGGCTTCCGGGTGATCGGCACGCTCCCCGGAGCATTCGACCACCCGCTCCAAGGCTATGTGGACGCGCTGGTTATGTGGAAGGACCTTCTGCCACCGGCGTCGTAACGGCGGATTCAGCCATCTCGGTCGTCTCTTCAGGCTTCACATCCGTCACGACCCGTTCCAGCACACAGGCAAAGAACCCGTCCGTTCCGTCCCGCAGCGGCGTCAGGGAAAACTGTGCCTTGTTCCGCAATTCGGCTGGCAGAAGTTCAGACATCTGCTCTTTCGGCAGACGCACGAAATCCGTCCGACGCTTGAGGAAAGCATCGATCTGCTGCCCGTTCTCGCACGCCAGAAGCGAACAGGTCGCATAGATCATCCGTCCACCCGGCTTCACCAAAGATGCTGCACGATCAAGGATCTGTGCCTGTTTGATGACAAGCTCCTGAATGTCTTCCGGCGTCAGGCGCAGCCGTGCATCCGGGTTCCGGCGCCAGGTTCCTGTTCCCGAGCACGGCGCATCGACCAGCACCCGGTCGAAGCTGCCTGCCCGACGCTTGGCCCATTTGTCCCCCGACACCAGAAGATGCCGCTCGACGTTATGAACGCCTGCCCGACGCAGCCTTTTGACCGCTCCGTCCAGACGTTTCTCATGCACGTCACAGGCTACGATATGCCCGCGGTTCTCCATGGTCATCGCCAGTGCCAGCGTCTTGCCGCCCGCACCCGCGCAGTAATCCAGAACCCGGTGCTCGCCGCGCGCATCTGCGGCCGCAACCACAAGCTGACTGCCCTCGTCCTGGATTTCGACCAGGCCATCCCTAAACGCCTGCGTCGCCGTGACCGGCTGGCGACCATCAAGCCGCAGTCCCCATGGCGAAAGCTTTGTCGGTTCTGCCTGAAGCGATTCGCGGCGAAGCTCGCGGATGGCTGCCTCACGGCTTCCCTTCAGCAGATTGACGCGCAGATCGAGCGTCGGCGTTCCGAGCATGGCTTCCATCTCGTCCGGAAGCCGGTTTCCGAACGTCTCGCGCAGCGCACTGTCCAGCCAGTCCGGATATTCAAGCCGCACGGAAATGGGCTGCTTCTGGGTGGAAAGTTCTTTTCCTTCCAGACCCTTAAGCGCCATATCTTCACGTGACGTCAGAGGCTTCTGAGCATAGCGCTCCCCACTGAACAGCTTGCGGACATTCTCCATCGTTTCCCCACCAAGGAGAAGCGATGCCGAGCACAGCAGGCGTGGGGAGATGTCGCCGGAAATATCCTTAAGGTGCCATTGCAGCCGTCTCCAGCCCCGCAGGACGTCCCAGACGATTGTGGAAATGGCTCTGCGGTCACCGCCACCGATATAACGGCGCTCGCGGAAAAAGGCGTTGGCTGTGGCGTCGGCTGGACGGCGGGGCGCGTTCTGGATCGCACAGAGCAGATCGATGGCGCCTGAAAGACGGGCTGCGGGGGTCATAGCGCCCCCGTAGCCCGTTTGGCCTCTCATTGCGAGAGGCTTTGATGCGGGGACGTTCAGTCCCGGCGGTAGTTCGGGGCTTCGCGGGTGATCGTCACGTCATGAACGTGGCTCTCACGCAGGCCTGCATTCGTGATGCGACGGAACATGGTCCGGACCTGAAGATCAGCCACCGTGGCCGATCCCGTGTAGCCCATGCCAGCCTTCAGGCCGCCGACGAGCTGATGAATGACCGGAGCCATGCCGCCCTTATAGGGAACCTGGCCCTCAATACCTTCCGGAACCAGCTTGAGCGTGTCGCGGACTTCCGCCTGGAAATAACGGTCCGCAGAACCGCGCGCCATGGCCCCGAGCGAGCCCATGCCGCGATAGGCCTTGTAGGAGCGACCCTGATACAGGAAGGTCTCGCCCGGGCTCTCATCCGTGCCGGCCAGCAGCGAGCCGACCATGACGACATCCGCACCCGCGCCAATGGCCTTGACGATGTCGCCCGATGTCCGGACGCCACCATCCGCAATGGCCGGGATGTCCAGCTCATGACAGGCTGCGGCCGTCTCCATGACGGCGGAGAACTGCGGCACACCCACACCGGCCACGACGCGCGTCGTGCAGATTGATCCCGGTCCGATGCCGATCTTCACGCAATCCGCACCGGCGGCGATCAGGGCGCGCGCGGCCTGGGGTGTTGCGACGTTGCCTGCGATGACCTGAAGTCCGCCGTGACGGCTCTTGAGGGTCTCCACAGCGCTCAGAACGCCATGCGAGTGACCATGAGCCGTATCCACGACAATGACGTCCACCCCGGCCTCTGCAAGGGCGGCAGCGCGACGGAAGCCGTCTTCTCCGACGCCTACAGCCGCAGCGCAGCGCAGACGGCCCTGGGAGTCCTTGATGGCCAGCGGATGCGCGATGGCCTTGTCCATGTCCTTGACGGTGATCAGTCCGATGCAGCGCTTCGCCTCGTCCACCACCAGAAGCTTTTCGATCCGGTGACGGTGCAGGAGCGTGCGCGCCTCATCCGGCGCTGCGCCGTTGAGGACCGTCACGAGGTTCTCATGCGTCATCAGGTCACGGACGCGCGTGTTCGGATCGGTTGTGAAGCGCATGTCGCGGTTGGTGAGAATGCCGACGAGAACGCCGCTGCCATCTTCAATAACAGGAAGGCCGGAGACGCCATGCCGCCCCATGATGGCCTGAACCTCGGCCAGCGTCTGGTCTGGCCCGACCGTGACAGGGTTGACGACCATGCCTGATTCGAAGCGCTTGACGCGACGGACCTGCTCGGCCTGCTCCTCGATGGACAGGTTCTTGTGAATGACGCCCATGCCGCCCTGTTGCGCCATCGCGATGGCCATGCCGTCTTCGGTCACGGTGTCCATGGCGGACGACATCAGCGGGATGTTCAGTTCGATGGAGCGCGTCAGGCGGGTCCGTGTGGAGGTCTGTGCCGGCAGGACCGACGATTCAGCCGGCTCGACGAGAACGTCGTCAAAAGCCAGAGCATCGCGGATGCGCTCATTAAGATTGGTTGTGCCGGAAGATAATGTCATGCCCGCTTGCCCCCGTTACGTCATGCGTCGTGACGACGCGATGTGTGTGAACCGGAGACCAAGAGGCCGTCCGGCCGTTGGCGGGTCCTCATAGAGCACTTTACCCCCTGAGGGGAAGTCTCTTTTTTGCGGTATTTTCTGAGGATTTCTTGGCTGGGAGACCTGGATTCGAACCAGGGCTGACCGGGTCAGAGCCGGTAGTTCTACCGCTAAACTATCTCCCAAGCGGTGAGAGGGTGTTTATCAATCGCCCCGGGACGGCGCAAGGGGGCGATAGACATTTTTTTCAGAAAAACTGATATTTTTCTTGCGACTAAGGTCCCGCGCACCCCATGCTGCTTTTCCAAGGTCCCAGATCACGGGCAAGCGGGAGCCGAAACACATGATGAGGTATGGAACGGATCACAACCTGTCAGGCCCCGCGCCTGTGCATGCGTCTGCCAGACGCACGGGTCCGTTCTTTGGTGCCATCGACCTTGGTACCAACAATTGCCGCCTCATGATTGCAGCAGGCACGCCCAATGGCTTCCGTGTTGTGGACAGCTTCAACCGCTCAGTCCGTCTGGGTGAAGGCCTGCGCGCCAGTGGTCGTCTTGCCGAAGAGTCCATGAAGCGTGCGCTCGATGCCCTCCGTATCTGTGCGGAGCGGATGAAGCAGTGGCCCCTCGTTCATGTCCGTGCCGTCGCGACCGAAGCGTGCCGTCAGGCTGCCAACGGTCGCGAGTTCCTGGCGCGCGTACAGCATGAGACAGGTCTGACCATCGATATCATCACGGCCCGTGAAGAAGCGGAGCTGGCGCTTGAAAGCTGCTCCCCCCTCTTCCGGCAGCCGGAGCACAATCCTGTCCAGGCGGATCGTGGCGTCCTTTTCGATATCGGGGGTGGCTCTACCGAGGTCGCCTGGGTCCGGATCGATCCGGAGCGTCAGACGCAGACCCTGATCGGCACGACAAGTGTCCCCGTCGGCGTGATTACCCTTCAGGAAATGTTCGGTGAAGGACATGGCCCCTCTTATGAGACGATGGTCAGTCATGTTCAGGACTATCTGAAGGGTTTCGAGACCGTGCACCGTATCCGGCGGGAGGTGACGCTTGGCAAAACACGGCTGATCGGCACCTCCGGAACCGTGACGACGCTCGCCGGGGTGGCGCTCTCCCTGCCCCGCTACAACCGCGCGGCTATTGATGGACTGACACTGCCTGGCCCGAGCATGGTGGATGCCATTGGCAGCCTGCGCCGTCTGGATCGTGACGAACTGGCGGAGCATCCCTGCGTGGGGGCGGAGCGCATGAAATTCGTTCTGCCGGGCTGCGCAATCTTCGAAGCGATCCACCGTCTGTGGCCGGTTGAGGACGTAACGATTGCGGACCGGGGGTTGCGCGACGGGATGTTGCTGCGTATGGCCCGCGATCACGGTCAGCGTTCCGGCAAGGGGCGCAGCACGACCAGTCGCCATGCCACGCCCCGGTCACGGGGCCCATTCGGGACATACGCCACGATATGAAGCCGCCAAGATCCCGCTCCGGTTCCAGCAAGGACACGGGACCGAAGCGTATTCCGGGCAAGGCCCTGAAAAGCGCCTCCAACCCCGGTGAAAACGACGCAACACTTGATTCCGCAACTGCCCGCACGGCCCGCAACAAGACCGTATCGCTCCGCACGGCCCGTGGACGCACCACGGCCCAGCAGCGCTGGCTGAATCGTCAACTGAACGATCCCTACGTTGCGGCCGCCCGCAAGCAGGGCTGGCGTTCGCGTGCTGCCTTCAAGCTGATTGAAATCGACGACCGATTCAAACTGATCGGGGAAGGCACGCGGATCATCGATCTGGGCGCTGCTCCCGGTGGCTGGACCCAGGTTGCGGTCAAGCGGGGCGCGAAGCATGTCGTGGGGCTGGATCTGCTTCCGGTCGATCCTGTTGCCGGTGCGGAAATCATCGAGGGGGACTTCACGGATCCCGAGATGCCGGATCGCCTGAAGGATATGCTGGGTGGTCCGGCCGATCTCGTCATGTCCGATATGGCGCCGAACACGACGGGTCATGCCGCAACCGACCACATGCGGATCATGGGTCTCGCGGAAGGTGCGCTTGATTTCGCCTTTCAGGTCTTGGCTGAAGGAGGAAGCTTCATCGCCAAGGTGTTCCAGGGCGGCTCGGAAAAGGACATGCTGGCACTGATGAAAACGGCGTTTTCCAGCGTCAAGCACGTCAAGCCCCCGGCATCGCGCAAGGAATCCAGCGAGCTTTATGTCATCGCAACCGGTTTTCGCCCGGAGCGTCTGATCGAAAGCAGCAAGGGTGCCTGAGGGCAGCAGATACTGTCATCCCGCATAGATTTTTTCGGAAGAATAACCCGTCTCGATGCTTGCCAGCCTGCTCGTTATTCTTCTGTATCTCTGCTTTCTGCCCGTTATCTCCATTGCGTTGGCCCGGCAGCCTCACAAGGATCTCCCGCCCTGGGCGATCTGCCTCTCGCTGGTCGCGACCGAAACGTCGACCCTGACCATCGTCAGTGTCCCAGGCGTGGCTTACCTCAAGGGTTATGTTTTTGTCGGGCTGGCCATTGGATACCTGATTGGCCGCACGGCGGTCGCGATCTGGTTTCTGCCGCTGCATGAACGCGGCGCGACCTCCATCTATCGCTATATCGGCCAGAGATTTGGCACAAAACTGCAGAAGCTCCTCTCCGGCACCTTTTTGATCACCCGCCTGGTCGCCGAGGGCGTTCGCCTCTACGCCGGAATGCTTCCCGTCTCGATGCTGTTTGCCAGCATGGGCTATCCTGTCTCGGACCTGCTTCTTCTGCTTCTGATCGTTCTGCTGACGCTGGCTTATACGATCGCGGGCGGCCTGAAAGCCGTTGTCTGGTCCGACAGTCTTCAGCTTGGACTGTATCTGGGCGGAAGTATTGCCTGTCTGGTCGTGATCTGGTGCCGCGCCGGGACAGCTCCCTTCCACTGCGCCCCTGTCTTCAGCCATGGCCTGCCCGCTTTTACAGATCCGTTTTCCATTGCCGGCGCTGTCATCGGGGGGGCCATTCTGGCTCTGGCTTCGCACGGGACCGATCAGTTGATGTTGCAACGTTGTCTCGCGGCGAAGACACTCAATGGTGCGCGCGCGGCAATGATCGGCAGTGTTTTCGTCGTGGGAGGGCTTTTTGCCCTGCTTTCCTGCATCGGTGTGGCACTGCGTGATCTGATGCCGGCTCAGGGTGCCCGGCCCGACGCACTGTTCCCGCATTTCATCCTGACCCTGCCGCCCGTGTTAAGCGGTCTCATGATCGCAGGCATACTCGCCGCGACCATGGGATCCCTGTCCAGCGCCATGAATGCCATGGCGGCCGCAACCCGGGCAGACTTTATGCCGCACGGACCGTTCTCCCTGAGGAGTTTGACGGCACTCTGGGCTTTTCTTCTCGTTCTGACCGCCCTGCTGTTTTCGCGCCCGAGCGGTTCGGCTGTCGTCTTCGGCCTCTCCATCGCGTCCTACAGCTATGGCGCCACGCTTGGCGTGTTCCTGCTGGCCATGATCGGCCATTCCCGGGATGAGCGGGCTGCGATTGCCGGTTTCATATCCGCCGTGATCGTGCTGGCGCTCGTCTCACTCGTCCGGATTGAGGGGCATCCCATCGCCTTCCCGTGGCTCGTTCCGATCGGTGTCGCGGCCACGTTTGCCGGTGCCGGGACCTTCTCAGGCCTGAGGCGGATTGGCCTGCAGGAATGAAGCCATGGAACGCTGTGCAATGGCCGCTTCCCGGCCCAGACGGATCAGGCCGCCGATCTGCAGTGGATGTCGCAGCAGGGAACCCAGCAGGCCCGGTACATACACGGCCCCGTCTTTGACGCTGGTCTTGACCGCAGGCGGAAGGTCCCGCGTCGCATCGTCACACACCACCCGCAGAACGGCAAAAGGTACGCCTGCATCGGCAACAACGCCGCTTTCCATGTCCACGGCCAGGCATTTCGTCTGCGAAAAATACCAGGCTTTTTCCAGACCCAGTTCCACCAGCACATCGCTGTGAAGGATGCCTCCGCGTCGCGCATAGGCCGAGCCGAACATTTCGCTCAGATGCGGATCGCAGGAAATATCCCTGTCCTGGTAGCGGACATGGTCCGCCACGATGACTGTTCCAGGTGCGACGTCTGTTGAGAGGCTTCCCGCACATCCGAAAGACAGGAGTTCCGTTGCGCCTGCCTTGAGCAGACGTTCCACCCCCCTGCGCGCGCCTTCCGGCGTGGCATTGCTCAATGCCACGGGAGCATTCGGCAGGAAGCGCCGGATCAGACGGGCTTCCTGTTTCAGACCTGCGAGAATACCAAGCATCAGAACCCGTACTCCACCTTGCCGCTGTTGCTCACACCGAGATTGCGATAACGGGCCAGGGCAGTCAGCGGGAAGAACTGCTTGTAGCCATGATAGCGCAGGTAGAAGACCTTCGGGAAGCCGACCGCATTATAGGCCTCTTCCTGCCATTCGCCCTTCTCGTTCTGCTGGGACACGAGATAGGCCACGCCGCGCTTGACGGCCTCACTCTCGCGGCGACCAACGGCCATGAGAGCGAGGACGGCCCAGGCAGTCTGGGACGGCAGGCTCTTCTTGTACGTGCCGGCGGTGCCGCCCTCGTAAGTTGCGCAGTCCTCGCCCCAACCGCCATCCGGACGCTGGACGCTCTCAAGCCAGTTTACGGCCCGCAGGACCATCGGATCATCATGCGGCACGCCTGCGATGTTCAGAGCGCACAGGACAGACCATGTTCCGTAGATGTAGTTCGTTCCCCAGCGACCGAACCAGCAGCCCTCGGGCTCCTGTTCCGAGCGCAGATATTCGATCGCCTTGAGGATGACCAGCCGGTCATCCGGATCTCCAAGCTGCGCCAGGAAAGAGATGCAACGCGCCGAGACATCCGCGGTCGGCGGATCCAGAAGTGCGCCATGATCCGAGAAGGGAATATGGTTGAGCAGTTCGTGGTCGTTGTCGATATCGAATGCACCCCAGCCGCCATTGGTGCTCTGCATGCCGATGATCCATTCCCGGGCGCGGGAGATGGCCTCACGGCTGTTTTCGGGATCGACACGATGCAGCAGCATGGCCACGACGGCGGTATCATCGACGTCCGGATAGTAATCGTTCTCGTACTGGAACGCCCAGCCACCGGGCCGAAGGTCAGGCGCGTTGATGGCCCAGTCGCCCTTGACGTTCAGGATCTGGTGTTCCCGAAGCCATTCGGCGCTCTTTTTCAGGGCTGCGAGTGTTTCTTCGGTTTTCGTACCGGCAGGTCCGGATGCGGCTTCGATCATCGCGAGGCCCGACAGACCCGTATCCCAGACCGGCGAGACACAGGGCTGGCAGTAGATCTCGTCACCATGATCTACGAGCAGATCCTGGATTGCGTCCCATGCCGTTTTGGCGCGCGGATCGCTGTCCGGCACGCCCTGGGCGCGGTACATCATCACGACATTCGCCATGGCCGGATAGATGGCCCCGAGGCCACCCCGGCTCAGACGCGGCTCGATGAAATCGCTGGCGGCCTTGAGGGCCTTTTTGTGCACGTTGCGTGGAATAAGCGGCAGGACGGGACGCAGCGCAGAGTCCAGATGCTTGAAGAAGCGGCCCCACACCGAACGGTACGGTCCGCGGATCCAGTCCGTGACTTCAGACGGTGGCTTGACGAACAGCTCCTGAACATGGATGCCGCGCGGATTGATGGCCTTGGGACGGAGCGCGTTGAGCACCAGAAGCGGCGCAATGACGGCCCGGGACCAGTAGGACATGTTCCAGACGGAGAAAAACGCCTTGCGTGGCAGGAGCATGAGCTCGACCGGCATCACGGGTGTTGCGTCCCACGGCACTTCCCCGAACAGGGCGAGCTGGATCCGCGTGAACACGTTCGTCCGCGCAGCGCCGCCGTGATCGAGAATGGCCTCGCGCGCAATGCGCATGTGAGGCGCATTGATGTCGTCCCCGATCGCCTTGAGCGCGAAATACGCCTTTACGGTTGCCGACAGATCAAAGCCGCCGTCATGATAAAGTGGCCATCCTCCGTGATCGCCCTGGATGCGACGCAGATAGACACCGATCTTGGCCTGTTTTTCCGGGTCGATCCGGTCGAGATAATGTTCGAGCAGTACATATTCCGCAGGGATCGTCGCGTCCGCTTCGAGCTCGTAAACCCAGTGTCCGTCTGATTTCTGCTTCCCACCCAGCGCGGCCTGCGCTCCCTCGATGGCATGATTGATCTCATCGGGTTCGACGGATTGGCGGGACAAGGTCTCGCTCACGCGGTCCTCCTTTTCCAGAATATCAGAATAGATCAGCATTGTTCGGTTCTCCCGACACAGGCGGTCCTGAAAGGCGGGAGCTGTGTTACAATCATGACTGTAAGAGCGCTCATCACGATCCCGTGTTTTCAACGGCGGAGCGGAAACCCAGCGCCGCAACGGCCTGAAGGCCGGACTGGATGGAACCCTCGATCGTGGAGGGCAGTCCGGTGTCGGTCCAGTCCCCGGCCAGAGCCAGATTCACGAGATCCGTTCGGGGTCCGGGGCGCAGCCGGTTCTGCTCGGGTGTCGCGGCGAATGTTGCCCGTTTTTCCCAGATCAGACGTGCGGGCGGCATGGCGACCGGAAGCGACTGCGACAGGACGGGATCAAGCGCGCGCCGGATCTCGGACCAGATCGTGGCCAGCAGTTCGCTGTTCTCGCGATCGGCGTAGCGGTTGGCCGCACTGACGGTGACGGACAGGATATCGCCCTTGAGGAAGATCCATTCCGAAATGCCGCCAACCAGCCCGACAAACCCGGCCTGAGCCACCACGCCCCGGGCCTGAACCACGGCCGGAAGACGGAAATGTGCGTTCGCGATGCTCTCGAAAGCGTCCGGCGCTTTCAGCCCCGGCAGCAGGGACTGCGCGACAGGCCCCGGGACGGCCATAATGACTTGGTCTTCAGGGCCGAGCTCGATCCGTCCTTCAGCGGTTTCGAGTGCCGTTGCCCGGCCATTCTGCTGTTCGATGGCACTGACGCGGACACCCGTGCGGACATCGCCGTGAAAGCGCTTCAGGTATGCCACGGCTGGATCAATCAGTGTTTCGGACAGTCCCACCTCCGGGAACCAGGGGCAGCAGGCCATGCCGCCCTTGGCGAGGGATTTGCGGATCACGTTTCCAAGCAGTTTCGCGCTGCCGGTATGGATATCCGTATTGAGAACGGAAATCGCAAAAGGCACGAGCAGCCTGCGGCTCAACTGCCCGGAACTCAGGCAGGCATCCACGGTCGTGTTCTCGCCGGCCCGCAGAAAGCGCCCCAGGGAGGCCAGTTCCGACAGCTTCATGCCCGGGACGCGTCGGCCACCCGGCAGCGCCCAGAACGGAAGCTTTCCTTTCGACAGGCGCAGCGTCCAGGCCAGACTGTCCTCAAGATCGTAATACGGAAAGATCGGCAGGCCTGGGCCGGTCAGGGTATGGCGCGCGCCGATGATGTCCAGGTAGCGGAACGTCAGATCGTTCGCTGACAGGATCAGGTGATTGCCATTATCGATCCGGGCATCGAGGGAGCGGTCATGAAAGGAGCGGGCCCGTCCGCCGCAGGCCGGTCCTGCTTCGTAGACCGTGACCCGGGCCTGTGCTGCCAGCTCGATTGCGGCGGAGAGGCCTGCCAGACCACCGCCGATGATGTGGACATGGCTCATGGGTCTTACTTCACATACGCTGCGAGAGTACGCAGCTTTCTCCAGGGTTTGCAGACTTTCGGAGCAATATCCGGCGTTTTCCAGCCGCGCTTTTCCAGCGCTGAGAGGATCGGCGCATAGGATGCCGCCATCATGCGGGCCGGACGCATCGCGGTGCTGTCACACAGCTGCATGGCATTGCGGGCTTCGCGGAAATGGTCCTTGGCCCGTTGTGCAAGAATACGGGCGACCTGATCCAGGCCATGGGCGTACAGCGCTTCCTGCGGGTCCTTGGGAACATCGAACCGCGTCAGAAGCTCGGCGGGAAGATACAGTCTGCCCCGCCCCGCATCTTCGGCAATGTCACGCAGAATGTTGGTCAGCTGAAGCGCGCGCCCCAGATGATAAGCCACGCGCCGCGCATTGTCGGACGAATCACCGAACACGCAGACCGAAAGCCGTCCGACCGCAGAGGCTACGCGGTCACAGTACAGGTCGAGCGTCGCCTCGTCGGGGGCAACGATCGGTGCGCCGCAATCCATGGCCATGCCGTCGATGACATCATGGAAATCCTTGGCCTGAAGCTGGTAGCGGTGGATGGCAACGATCAGGATGCGATCGAGTGCATCCGTCGCCACACCTTCATAGAGCTGGTCAATCCGCCGATGCCATTCCTGCAGGGCCGCCATCGGGTCCGCGACGCCGGCGTCGCCATCTGCAATATCGTCCACCTGACGGCAGAAAGCGTAGACCGCGAACATCGCCTGACGCCGGTCTGGCGGAAGAATGCTCATCCCGCGGGCAAAGGATGTTCCCGAAGCGGTGACGATCCTCTCGACATGGTCCAGATCGGCCTGCGCGCAGGGAAGACCGGAAGAAGCGCGCATCCTGCTGAAAACCATGTCTGTCCCCTGTCTCGTTTCAGAAGATCAGGGTTCTAGACCCAAATCCCCCCGAGACAAAGATGACCTGAACGGAAAGGCGTGCCATGCGTTAGGGTGATGCTAAAACGCAACACCTGAAGAGGAGTCTTTGCGCCATGCGTTTCCTTCCCCAGATGAACCCGGCCCTTCTTGCGGGGGCAGTGGCAACTGCGATCCTTACGGCACCGCTTGCCATCGCGCAGACGACACCCCCTGCGACAGCCAGTGGCCACGCCGAGCATCTCCTCGCGGACGATCACTCCTGGAACGGCACTCCTTACGACCATTACCCGGCAACCCATCCGATGCTCAGCATGATCCGGCTGACGATCCCGGCGCATTCCGCCCTGCCCTGGCATGTGCATCCCTACCCCAATGCGGGCTATGTGCTTGAAGGCACCCTCACGATCGAGGACCGTGAGAGTGGCAAGAAACGCACGTTCCATCAGGGTCAAGCCTTCGCGGAATCGGTCAATGACGTGCACCGGGGTGTGACCGGTGATGGACAGACGGTTCTGCTGTTGACCTATGCCGGCTCTCCCGGAAAGCCGACATCCATCCCCCTTCCCGGCCAGCAGAAAGAATACTGAAAATATCCCCCGGGTCTGCTTTGACAGGGAAAACGTTTCGGAACTAACATGTTCTGGCCTTAGTCTGGAGTATGGCCCACAATGACCAGTTCCCTCTCTCCCGCCGCCCGCAGCGACCTTCTGGCGCGGGGCTACTCCCGCCGCAGTTTCGGACGGATCGCCACGCTTCTGGCAGCGGGCGCGACCGTTCACGCTCTGACGAAGTCCGCGCATGCCGCCATTCTCCCGTCAGGCATCAACTTTGAAGGCATGACCCGTCTGGGTAGCAATGAATGCTGGACAGGCCCCTTCCCGGAAGCCGCGCAGGCCGGTGCTTCTTCCGTTTTCCAGAGCAACCGCTACGACCCGACCGGCCACATGCGCGATGATCTGGTCAAGGCTGCTTCTGACGTGGAAGGACTTCCCGAGAGCCATGTCATGACATGGTGCGGCTCATCCGATCCTCTCGCCCGCGCGATTGTCACGTTCTGCTCGCCCACCCGTGGGCTTGTCACGGCAGATCCGAGCTATGAAGCCGGCTGGGTGGCTGCTGACTGGCTGAAGATCCCCCTCGCCCGCGTGCCACTGTCCGCCAAGGGCGGCTATCGCACCGACGTACGCGCCATGCTGGCGGCCGATCCTAATGCCGGCGTCTACTACATCTGCTCCCCGAACAATCCGACCGGGACGCTCACGCCTCTGCGCGACATCGCGTGGCTGGTCGAGCACAAGCCGAAGGGCTCTGTCGTTCTGGTCGATGAAGCCTATATCCACTTTTCAGAAGCGCCGAGCGCCGTGGAAATGGTCGCCAAGAACAAGGACGTGGTCGTTCTGCGGACCTTCTCCAAGATGTTCGCCATGGCGGGCATGCGTCTTGGACTGACATTCGCCAGACCCGATCTGCATGAAGCCATGATGCGTTATGACGGCAAGAGCGCGACCGCGATGCTGCCGGTCCCGGCCATGGCCTGCGGCACGATGAGCCTGACCATGAAATCAGCCATCGCTGCCCGCCGTCAGGAAATGATTGCAGCCCGGAACATGACGTTCCAGCATCTGCGCAAGCGTGGCATCCATTTCATTCCGTCGGACGCGAACATGTTCGTCATTGACTGGAAGAAACCGGCAGAGCCGATCAAGGATGCGTTTTTGCAGCAGAAAGTCGTGATCGGACGCTCCTGGCCTGTCTGGCCGAATGCCTCCCGGATTACCGTCGGCTCCATGGATGAAATGAAGATCTTCTGTACGGCACTGGACCGGATCATCGCCTGATCCGATCCAGTCTCCCTGCCGTTCCGGCTCAGCTGGCGGCAGGGAAATAACGCAGCGCCCGGAACAGGGCCTTCGCTCCATCCGTCTTCGTTAGAGCTACACGTTCCAGCAACGGGTCCTGACATCGCAGGCGGGTTGTCAGGATATGGCACAGTTCCACAATGACGGCCGCTTCCAGCCGCATCCGGCGATCCCGGATCAGGAGCGGCAGGATCCGGGCGTTTCTGTTGAGCACGTCCACCCCATCCAGCATCCGGTCGAACACGCGGCGAACCCCCGGCTTGCTGCGCACCAGACGCAGGTCATCCAGACAGACGCCCTCTTCTTCCAGCCACGGCAGCGGCACATAGCACCGGTCGAGGACCTTCAGATCGTCCGCGACGTCCTGAAGATGATTGACGACCTGAAGCGCGGAACACAGGGCATCGGAAGGCGCGAGCGTCTCTTCGGCCTCACCGTGCAGCAGGAGCAGGAAGCGGCCGACGGGGTTTGCTGAGTATTTGCAGTAATGCAGCAGCTCGTCCCAGCTTTCATAGCGGGTCTTTTCCGCGTCCATGCAGAACGCTTCGAGAAGATCCGTCGCCGTTTCCAGCGGGACGCCCGTCTGAAGGAGCACTTCGCGCAGTTTGACAGCCGTCTGTGCGTCAGCGCGCGGAGGTGCGGTGATTTCGCCCCGGATGACCGCCGCCATGCCCCTGAGCCGTGCAATTTTTTCGGCAGGCGTCAGCTCTGTCGTGTCCACCATGTCATCCGCGACACGCGCAAAATTATAATAGGTATGGACGTAAGGCCGGAGCCGTGGAGCGATCAGGAAGGAACCGACGGGAAAGTTCTCGTCGGATTTGCCTTTGGCAGAGGTGACGTCTTTCGTCCCCCAGATGCTGTCTGTCACGATGTTTCATCCGTGTAGGAACGATTTTTCCAGCGCACGCCGACCCCACGGTGGTGATCGAGGGCCGAGCCGATGGTTGCCGCCATATAGAAGGCCGCAACGAGCGGGAGAGGAATGGCACGCCATAGTGGCAGGCCAAAGCGGCGGAGCGTCGGTACGAATGTCAGGCAGGACAGCAGATAGGTCAGAAGCCCGACCCGTCGTTCCCGCCCCTTGCCGAACAGGGCGAGTGCCACCGGCAGAAGCCAGATCGTCGCCATCCCGATGATCGTTGCAAGCAGCAGGACCGGCGAATAGCGCAACTGCACATAAGCCGTCCGGGCGATCATGTGCCACACGTCCTTCATGCCGCGATACGGCCGTACGGACCACGCCAGTGCACTGTGCCCCAGATAGAGCCGGCCACCCGAACGCTTTACATGTGCAGCCAGTGTGCAATCGTCGATCAGGGCGCCGCGCAGGGCACTGATACCCCCGATCCGCTCCAGCGCCCGACGCCGCAGAAGGATGGTCCCGCCAGCCGCACCTGCGATCCGCGAATGTTCGCTCGCAATCCGCGAAAACGGATAGAGCATCGCAAAGAAATAGACGAACGCCGGAACCAGAAAACGCTCGGCAGTGCTCTCGCAGTTCAGCGCCACCATTTCCGAGACAAGATCCAGATCATCTTCCCGGGCCTTGGCGACCAGAGAGGAAAGATGGCCCGGGGCATGCATGATGTCCGCGTCTGTCAGCAGGATGTAGCCATAAGGGCCGATCCGCGTCAGGGCTTCCTGCTCTCCCTGATGGACCGCCCACAGCTTGCCACTCCATCCGGCAGGGCGCTTCTGGCCCGAAATGACGGTCAGGCGGTGATGCGGATCAGGCAGCGCGCGTGCAATGTCGCCGGTCCCGTCCGTGCTCTCGTCATCGACCAGGATGACGGACAGTTTCCCGTCATAATCCTGTTCCAGAAGGGATGTCAGGCACTCACGAATGGAGTCCGCTTCGTCCCGGGCGGGGACGACCACCGCCACGTCCGGTGCGCAGACCGGCGTGGGCTTCTGGGCGAGAATGGGGCCTTTCTGCCAGAACTTCCCATGGAACAGCGAAAGATAGATCCAGGCTCCCAGGCTGGTCAGTGCAGTTCCGAACAGCATTATTTCATCCGTCCGTGCTGACGGAACCAGGCAATGGCGTCTGTCACGGCATCGCGGGCCGGGCGTGGGGCATATCCGAGTTCTTTCTTCGCCTTGTCGGACGAGAAGAACATCAGTTTCTTGGACATGGCCAGCGTCTCACGCGTGACGCGCGGCTCGATGCCGAACCCGCGGGCCAGCCATTCGGATACAAGCGCCACGGGATAGAGCCAGGACTGCTTGAGCTTGACGGCAGGAGGTTTCACCCCGGCAATCTGGCTGACCATGCGGAACAGGTCGCCCAGCATGATGTTCTCACCGCCGAGAATGTATTTCTCGCCGATCTTTCCCCGCTCCAAGGCAAGGGCATGACCTTCGGCGACGTCATCGACATGAACGATGTTCAGCCCGGTCTCGACATAGGCCGGCATGTTTCCGCTGGCACAATCGAGGATCATCTGTCCCGTGGGCGTCGGCTTGATATCCCGCGGACCCACCGGCGTCGAGGGGTTCACGATAATCGCCGGAAGGTTCTTCTCGCGGACCAGACGAAGGACTTCCTGTTCCGCGCGGTATTTCGAAAGTTTGTAGATCCCGATGACCTGGCTTTCGGAAACCGGCGTGGTTTCGTCTGCCGGCACGCCGTCGCTTCGCAGCCCCAGGGCCGCAACCGACGAACAGTAAATGATTTTTTCCACCCCAGCTTCGAGAGCAGCCAGCATCAGGTTGCGGGTGCCTTCCACATTGGCCTTCATCATGGTTTCCGGATCAGGAACCCAGAGTCGGTAATCAGCAGCGACGTGGAACAGGATTTTGACGCCCTTCAGCGCCGGAGCGAGCGTGTCAGGATCGGAAAGGTCACCGACGGCGAGTTCCGCGTTCAGCTCAGCAATATTTGAACGGTCGGATGTCGGCCGGACGAGAAGCCTCAGGCGGTGGCCGCGTTCTTCTAGGACGCGGGCGACGGCAGAGCCGACAAACCCCGTAGCCCCCGTAACGAGTGTGACATCGTTCATGGTGGCAGAGTCTCCTTGGGTCATCAGCAGATGGTTGCAATTTATGACAGCATAATCCCCCCGGCTTTTCGGGGAAAGCGTCTGAAAGGGTGGAATATTCACCCTGTGTGCGATAGAGCGTGTCCAAACGGTATGTGACGAAGACGTTGAAAAAAACTCTCCCTGTTCTGCTTTCCCTTCTCGGGGTGGCCCTTTTCACCTTCATTGCGGCCAAGGCGGGTATTCATCCCGTCATGGAAGCACTTTCAAAAGTCGGTGTTGGTGGCTTCCTGCTTCTCGCGGCCTGCCAGCTTCTGATCGACATGGGGCTCGGCGTTGCGTGGCATGCGGCGGTGCCGCTGCTGAGCGTGCGGCGTCTCATGGGAGCGCGTCTGGTCCGTGACAGCGCGGGAGCATGTCTTCCGTTCTCCCAGCTCGGTGGCATGGTCATTGGTGTCCGCGCCACGCTGGCCGGTGTGGATCCCCGCACCGTCAAGGGAGAAGAACTGCACTGGCCCGAAGGTGTCGCCGCAAATCTGGTGGACATCACGACCGAGGTTCTGGGGCAGATCGCCTTCGTCCTGATCGCCCTTCTCTGCCTGATCGGGCATCACGGGGCCTCACGATTTGTCTGGCCGCTCATCGGTGGCATGGTTCTGCTGAGCCTTGGAATTGCCGGCTTCATCTGGACCCAGCAGCGTGGCGGAGTGATGGTCCGCAAGGCTGCGGCGTTCCTCGGGAAGCACATTGCCGCGGAATGGCGCGATTCCCTGATCGGCAATACGGAGACCTTCCAGTTACGACTCGAAAGCCTGTGGAGCCGGCCGGACAGGATTTCCCTCGGCGCATTCTGCCATCTGCTATGCTGGATGGGCAGTGCAGCCATGACGTGGCTGGCCCTCCAGCTTCTCGGCGCGCATGTCGGATTTTTCTCCTCGGTCGCAATCGAGGGTGTGGTCTGTGGCATCATGTCGGCCGGTTTTCTTGTGCCGGGCGCTCTTGGCGTACAGGAAGCCGCCTATGTCGCGCTGGGCATGATTTTCGGCATTGATGCCGAAATCTCGCTCAGCCTTTCCCTGCTGCGCCGTGGACGGGACATCCTGATCGGTATTCCCGTCCTGCTGGTCTGGCAGATTGTGGAAATGCGTCGGCTGCGTCATGCGCCTTCTGCGGAAGCAAGCAAAAGCACGCCGGCTCCGTCTCCGGCTTCCGCCCGCAAGACTGTCATTCCCCCTGCAGTGACGGCCCTTGCCGGTAACATCAAGAAAGAGGCCACGTCCCGGGACGGCAAGAAAACCGAGGACACCCCCTTCGCGACGGCTCCCAGAGTTTTATGACACCTCTTTTCAGGTCTTTCTCGGTCATCGGCCCGGGGCTGATCGGCTCGTCCGTTCTGCGCCGGGCCCGGGAAACGGGGGCAATTGCCGAAACCCTGATCGCAGCCGATTCAAACCCCGCCGTTCTTGAACGAGTCCGGGAGCTGGGCATCGCGGATATCACGACGTCCGATCCTGCCGTCGCTGCGCAGGCGGATTGCGTCATGATCTGCGTTCCCGTTGGCGCGGTGGAACAGGTCGCCCGTCATGTGCTCCCCTTTATGAAACCCGGCAGCATTCTGACGGATGTGGCCTCCGTTCGTGGGCAGCTCGGCCCGACACTGGCGGCGATCCTGCCCGAAAACGTGGCGTATGTTCCCGGCCACCCGATGGCTGGAACTGAACATTCAGGGCCGGATGCAGGGTTTTCGACGCTGTTCGAGGATCGCTGGGCCCTGCTCGTTCCGCCTGAAGGCGCGGATCCGAAGGCTGTGAACACGATCGAACAGCTCTGGACGTTGTGCGGAGCGCGCACGAAAATCCTGTCTGATGAAAAGCACGACAGGATCTGCGCCATGGTCAGCCACCTGCCGCATCTCCTCGCCTTTACGATCTGCGATACCGCAGACAACCTGTCCGATGAAATCCGCGCGGCCGTCCTGGATTATGCTGCGTCGGGCTTTCGTGATTTTACACGGATTGCTGCGTCGGACCCGGTCATGTGGCGGGATATCTTCCTGGCCAACAAGGAGGCGCTGCTAGGGACGCTCGACAAGTTCGTGGCTGACACGCAGGCAATGGCCGATGCAATCCGCATCGGTGACGAAGCGGCCATCACGAGCCGGATCGAGCGCGGGCGCGCCATCCGCCGGACCCTGATCGAAAACCGTCAGGCCTGAATCCTGCTGAGCTGAACTACCCAGACATAAGCGACTGCCGGGCGAACGCCCGGCAGTCGCTGGCATGTTCAGGCTGTAATGACGCGCAGGGTGTTCGTGCTGCCGGAATGACCCGAAGGCAGGCCGGCCAGGATTAGAACCCGATCCCCGGTTTTGCAGAAACCCATGTTGCGTGCGAGTTCGGCAACAGGACCGGCCAGAGGCTCGATGCCCTGAGTGCTCTGTTCGCTGTTGATCAGATGCGGAAAGACGCCCCATACAACGCACAGCCGGCGTGCAACCCACAGTTCGGGCGTCAGGGCAATGATCGGACAATGCGGCCGCTCACGGGACAGGCGCATGGCTCCTGCTCCACTCCGGGTGCGGCATGCGATGGCACCGGCATGAAGCGTGCGGCTGACCTGCCAGGCGGCCTGAACGATCGCGCTCTGGACGGTTTCATCCGGTGCCGGGCGCAGACGGTCCATACGGAGACGCCACTCGGTGTCCTGCTCCACGCGCTCGGCAATCCGCACCATCATCGAGACGGCTTCGACAGGGTACTTGCCTGCCGCACTTTCCGCCGACAGCATGACGGCATCTGCGCCATCGTAAACGGCATTGGAAACATCGGACACTTCGGCGCGGGTCGGCGTCGGGCTTTCGATCATGCTCTCAAGCATCTGTGTCGCCACGATGACCGGGCGGCACTGCTTGCGGGCTTCGGCAATGGCGCGCTTCTGTGCGACCGGAACTTCCTCGGGCGGCAGTTCCACGCCCAGGTCGCCACGCGCCACCATGATCGCGTCCGACAGGTGCACGATGGCTGCCAGATCATCCATCGCCTGCGGCTTTTCAAGCTTGGTCACGATGGCTGCACGACCTGCCGCGATCTCGCGGGCTTCCTGCACGTCCTCGGGGCGCTGCACGAACGAGAGCGCCACAAAATCCACACCCAGCGACAGTGCGAAGTCAAAGTCGCGGCGATCCTTCTCGGTCAGTGCCGGAATGGGCAGCGTCACGTCGGGAACATTGACGCCCTTGCGCTCCGAGAGCTTTCCGCCCACGACCACAACCGTCTCAAGGAACCCCTCGCCCGTCTTTACGACACGCAGCTTGAGCTTGCCGTCATCCAGCAGGAGATGGCTTCCCGGCTTGGCGGCGGAAATGATTTCCGGATGCGGCAGGCAGACGCGCGAAACCGTACCGGGTGTCCGGTCCAGATCCAGGCGGAACGGCTTGCCTTCCTCGAGGATTACCGGACCGTTCTCGAACACGCCGACACGCAGTTTCGGTCCCTGAAGATCCGCCAGAATGGCCAGCGGATGCCCGACCTTCTCCTCGGCGGCCCGGATGGCGGCATGGCGCTCGCCGTGATCCTCATGTGCGCCGTGGGAGAAATTGAGCCGGAAGACATTCACGCCCGCCTGCGCCAGGGAAAGGATCATCTCGGGTGAGGATGAGGCCGGCCCAAGAGTCGCGACGATCCGCGTGCGGCGGTAATGGGAACTGGATGTCATATACGGCGTCCTCGATCGAAAAAATCAGTTTGGTTGAATCGTCTCACCCGGGAGCAGCCCCCAGAAAAGACGGCGGGGCAGCCAGCCCTCGTAGCCCTTCACACTCACGCGGCACCACTGGGAGTTCTGGGGGCACAGCTTGATGTTGCCCACCGTTCCCTGCTGCAGCACCGCGATGACGGTGCTATCTTCTTCCGGATGGCTCATGAGGAGCACATCATTTTTATGTGCCCGCGCCTCGTCCTGAGTGGCGACACGGGCGAGAATACGGGCATCGGCCTTGCCGATATGGTCGCCTTCCTGCGCGCTCGCCTCGCCGTTCTGGGCTTTCACGCCTTCGGGAGGCAGGCCCGGAATGACAAAGGTCCGGCTGCCATAGAGCGTTGCCTGATGCACCCAGCCCTTCTGGCCATCGGAATCCTCGACAAGGCGCCACACATCGAATTCACGCTCGATTTCCACGGGCAGTCCGCGGCGGTGATAGACCCAGTCGATCGGATACCGGTCTCCCGGCCCGCGACGCATATAGACCTTGTCGGCCCGGAGCGCGGCATAGCGCGGCAGCGGCAGTCCGGTGTTGCTGCCCTTGTCCGTATTTTCAGGAACTGGCGGAACAGGCGGAGTTGCAGGCTGATCCGCTGCTGCTGCACCCGCCGCTGTTGCGGCAGCGCCCGCGGCAACGGCCGGAGCGGCATGCTTCAGAACTGCATGATGTGCCGCTTTGTGCTTCGCAGTCGGTGATGCGGGTTTTGCCGCATCGGCCTTGTGATGCTTTTTGGCCGACGCATGCTTGTCCGCAGCCTTCGCGGCCGTCTCCCCATGCTTCTTGTGATGATGGGCAGCCCAGGCATCGGAACTCACGAAGCCCGGAGCAGCAAGCAGGACCGTACCTGCCAGCAGCGCGCGAAGAAGAGCGGAATGGCCTTTGGCGGGACGCAGAGGGAAGACTGACATTCTCATGAGCGCATCCCTGCCAAGGGCCGAAGGTTTGGGCAAGTCATCAAAACGGGAAAGACGTCCGAAAATCGTGTCTTGGGCAGGAACTTACAGCGCAAGGACGGGATTGTCTCCCGCCAGTTCGAGAAAGCTGACAATTCCCCGCACCGTGACCCCGTCCAGCAGATCTTTTTCAGACAGGCCTGCCATTCTGAGACCAGCCTCGCAGGCCATGACCGTCGCGCCGAGATCCAGCACCGCCTCCCGGAGTTCCCTGAAACCCGCGATCCCACGGGTTTCAAGCTCACTGTCCGCAATGACGCCTTCAAGCCCTTTCCACTCCGGTGTCAGAGCCAGAACGCTGCGTCCGCCGGCAAAAATCGTCACATCGCGTCCGAGCGACAGGCCACCGGCTGCAACGACGAATGCGTAATGAGCCCGCTGCCAGGAATCGTCGGCCAGCGTCAGGAACATGGGCTGTGTCATCAGGCTACCCGCTCATCATGATGGATCTGGCAAGTCGGATCACGCTTCAACACGAAACTCTCCATCGTTCCCGACAGCGCGTCCCAAAGGCTCACCTGTGTCTGGTCCGTTCCTTCCAGTCCGATGATTTCCCGCATGACTTCTACCGCCATCAGGCTCCCCATGACGCCCGTCGCTGCGCCAAGCACGCCGGACATGCCGCAGTTCGGCGCTTCTGTCTGTGCGGCCTCGGGAAACAGGCACCGATAGCAGGGGCCACCCTTCTGCGGCCTGAATACGGCCAACTGTCCCGAAAATCCCTGCACCGCCCCGGACACCAGCGAACGGCCATGCCGCACGCAGGCATCGGAGACGGCCAGCCGTGTGACGACGTTATCGGTCCCGTCACAGACCAGATCATATTGCGGCACAAGCGTATCCAGCGTCGTGCCCGTCGCGCGAACCGGATGCGGACTGACCGTCACCAGCGGGTTCATCGCCTTCAGACGCTTCGCCGCGGCCTCGACCTTGAACGCTCCGATGTCGTCAGTGCCATAGAGAACCTGCCGCTGCAGATTGCTGAGATCGACGCGGTCATCGTCCATGATTCCGATACGTCCGATTCCCGACGCAGCGAGTTGCTGAAGCAGTGGAGCTCCCAGCCCTCCCGCGCCGACTACCAGAACAGAGGCCCCGCGAAGCCGCGCTTGCCCGATCGCTCCGACCTGAGGCAGGAGAATGTGGCGGGAATACCGTTCCAGCTCGTGGTCGGAAAAATTCATGTCCATGAAATGATGATAATTGCTGACTTTCACTCTTGAAAGACGTTAGCGTCGGTGTCGTTCAACACTGTCCTGGTGTCTCGCAGGACCCGAGCAGAGAAGTCATCATGAAAAACGGTTTTCGCAGAGTCATGCCGCGCGCATGGCAGGGACTTGGTGTCAGTGCAGGCGCTGTTCTGGCCGCCTACGCGGTGTCGCCCTATCTCGCCCTGTGGGATATCGACCGGGCCATGAACGGCAACAATCCGTCGCGCCTGGCGCCTCATGTGGACTGGTCAGCGCTGACGCACTGTCTCAAGGAACAGTTTACGCCCGCGGCTCCTGCCGATGACGATCTGCCAGGATTCGGAAGTTCATTTGCAGGACAGGTCGTGTCCAATGCCATCGATACGCATCTGACGCCCGCGACCCTGATGACTACGGCACATCAGGTGATGCCGCATGGCCCCGCCACGTCAGACTGGCTTGGAATGTGGCATTCCATGCATGCCCATTTCGTGAGCCCCGGAAAGTTCGAGGCCAGTCTGGATCAGCCGGGACAGACACCATTCGTCCTGCACATGAAGTTCGAGCACTGGGGCTGGAAGATCACGCGATTCGAAATGCCTGCCCCGGCTCACGCTGCCTGAGGCTTAACGCTGCCTGGAATTTCAGGCAGCCGGCAGGTCTTCTTCCAGAACCGTGATGTGGATGGCGTAGGAGACCTCGCCTTCATCCTCATCGCGGTGAACCGTCCCGATGACTTCTCCGGCAACGGCCAGTTCAACGCTCATGCCCTTGCGGCTGGGCTTGTTGACCGTGAGCTTCGGGGAGCCCAGCAGGCGCTGGAGCGTGGTCTGGAGGCGTGTCACCTCGGATGGGGTCATATCGGCCATTGGTGGCATTCCTGTGATGCAAGGGAACTGCCCTCTAACCCATCATCCGGAACAAAGGAACCCGCTTCCTCTATCCCCGTCAGGGATGCTGATGTAGAAACAGGACACTTCACATCTGATTGTGACCTGTTCGTCATGAATCGTTCCGGGTCTGCAGTCTGCTTCCCTTACGCGCAAAGGAGACATGATGCGCCCCGTTTTTACACGTATGTTCGTTGCCCTGACGGCTACCGCAGCCCTTTCGGGGTGTGGTTATTTCGATTCCCGCAGCGCTCACAAGGCACAGCTGGAAATGGTCGGGATGACCAGCTACGATCTTCAGGCCTGTGCCGGTATTCCGGGTAGCACAAAAAAGCTGAACGATACGACCGAGCTCTGGCAGTATGACGGCACCATGGCACTTCCGACCATGCCGGCCGATTCCGGCTTCATTCCCGTCCAGTCCGCCATCAGCATCTACCAGTCTGCGTTCGGTGGCGGTGGTACGGCATGTCGCATGCTTGTTCGCATGGATCATGACCGGGTTTCGGAAGTGCATTACACGGGCAATGACGACGAATATATCGGAACGGACGGCATCTGCTCCATTATTACCCGCGGCTGTGCCCGTCAGCGTGAATCCACGATGCGTCGCGTGAATGGTGGACCCTTTGGTCCTGTTTCGGGCTTCCATCCGCCCCGCACGCCACCCCAGAATGGTTCGGCGACATATTCAGACCAGTCAGGAAAATATGTTCCGAACTTCACAAAAGACGACACCCAGCCGGTTATTCAACCGGTCAAGTAAATCGCAAAGTAAGGCGGGATGGCAGCATCCCGCCTTTTTCTTTCAGGGATTGATGAGGCCCTTCATTTTCCGGACTACCGGTCCCAGCCCGTCAAAAATAGCCTCTCCAATCAGGAAATGGCCAATATTCAGTTCGGCAAGCCCTGTCAGGCCCGCAATTGCGCCCACATTGTCGTAAGTTAGTCCGTGCCCGGCATGGAGTTCGAGCCCACAGGCTGCGACCGTCTCCGCCGCTGACCGCAGGCGCTCCAGTTCCTCACTGCCGCCCAGAGCGTAAGCTCCGGTATGAAGCTCTACAACGGGCGCTCCCAGAGCTGCGGCGGTTTCGATCTGTCGCGCCTCGGGATCGATGAACAGTGAAACCCGGATGCCAGCATCCCGCAGTCGCGCGATTTTCGGCTTGAGTGCCTCACTCTGTCCCACGACATCCAGACCGCCCTCGGTCGTGACTTCCTGCCGTTTTTCAGGAACCAGACAGCAGGCATGGGGACGAAGGTTACAGGCAATCCGGACCATCTCGTCCGTCGCGGCCATCTCGAAGTTCAGAGGCGCGGAAAGTGCCCTGAGACGCGGCATGTCAGCATCGCGGATGTGACGCCTGTCTTCCCGCAGATGTGCCGTAATCCCGTCCGCACCCGAGGCGATGGCCAGTTCGGCCGCTGCCACCGGGTCCGGAAACGTGCCCCCTCTGGCATTGCGCAGCGTGGCGACGTGATCGATGTTCACTCCAAGACGGATCATGATCCTCTTCCTTCCCGATAAGCGCTCATTTCGCCAGCCAGCCGGATCGCCGCCAGAAGACTGGACACATCCGCCCGGCACGTCTCCGTCACAGGGCCTGCGATATCAAAAGCCGTCCCATGATCGGGCGACGTGCGGATGATCGGAAGCCCGAGCGTCACGTTCACGCCTTCTTCCATATCAAGCGTCTTCAGCGGAATGAGCGCCTGATCATGATACATGCAGATCGCCACATCGTAATGCAGCCGGGCCTTGGCGCTGAACATCGTGTCCGGCGGCATCGGTCCCCGACAGTCGATCCCCTGTGCCTGGAGCCTATCGATCGCGGGCTGGACGATGGTGATTTCCTCATCGCCCATCATGCCATGCTCACCAGCATGAGGGTTCAGCCCCGCTATCGCAAGACGCGGCGCCATGATCCCGAAGTCACGTTTGAGCGCGGCATTGGCAATCTCCGCCACCTGCACGATGCGTTCGGTTGTCAGCGTATTCAGGGCGTTCCGAAGCGAGACATGAACCGTCACCGGCACGACCCTGAGCTGGGGCGAGGCCAGCATCATGATTTCCTCTCCCGGCATGTCACACAGAGCCGCCAGAAATTCCGTATGCCCCGGATAGGGAAAACCGGCCGCAGCCAGAACATGCTTGGCAATCGGGTTCGTCACGACCCCTCCTGCCCGTCCCGCAAGGGCATACTCAACAGCCTGACGGATACTGCTGATCGTCGCCGTGGCATTCCGGGAATCAGGCTGGCCCGGAATGACATCCACTTCGCACGGCACTGGCAGAACGGGCAGGCTGTCAGCAAAGACAGCTGGCGCCACTTCCGGCGTTGCGATGCAGGTCACGGGCACGGCGCGTTCAACCAGACGCGGATCACCCAGCCAGAAGAACGTTCCTTCCCCTGAATGCCGCAGCCTCCGCCAGGCTTCTGCCGCAAGCTGTGGGCCGATCCCCGCCGGATCCCCGAGCGTCAGTGCAAGCGGTGGCGGGTGTTTCATCGTCAGCCCGCGTCTGCCAGCGCCGCAAGGACGCGCACCCAGGAACGGATACCCTTGTGAAAGGAATCCAGCCCGTACTGCTCGTTCGGGGAATGGATCCGGTCGTCATTCTGGGCAAACCCGATCATCAGAGCATCCAGCCCCAGCGCATCGCGGACTTCGCCGACTACAGGAATGGAGCCGCCCGAGCCGACAGTCGCGGCAGGCACGCCCCACTCATCACTCAGGGCCTTCAGGGCTGGTGCCAGAAAACGGCTGTCACGGGAAACTTCAAAGCCCGGAGAACCGCCATGGGCCGTGAATGTGACGTGGGCGTCGGAAGGCAGGGATGCGCGGATATGGGCGCGGAAAGCCTCGCGGATGCGGTCCGGGTCCTGACCGGGAACCAGCCGGAACGAGACCTTGGCCATGGCTTTGGCGGGAAGAACGGTCTTGAATCCCTCGCCTTCATAGCCGCCGGAGATGCCGTTGATTTCACAACTCGGGCGACACCATGTCTGTTCGATCGCACTATAGGCTTTCTCGCCTGCCGCAACCGACAGTCCTGCCTCTTCCAGCAGGGAGCGGTCATTGGGGAAAAGCCTGCTCCACTGCGCCCGGGTGGCAGGAGACGGATCCTGGATGCCGTCATAGAAACCCGGCAGCGTGACGCCACCCTCGGCGTTCCGAAGCGTCGCCAGGGCCTGGCAGAGAACGGCAATCGGATTGGCGGCAGCATTGCCGTACAGACCGGAATGCAGATCATGGCTGGCACACTGGATGACCACTTCCTCGGCCATCATGCCGCGCAGGGACGTCGTGATACCCGGTGTCCTGCGATCCGCCATGCCTGTATCACACACAAGCGCCACATCCGCTTTGAGTTCGGCGGCATTTTCCTTAAGGAACGGGAACAGGTTCGCCCCGCCACATTCCTCTTCACCTTCAAGCAGAACACTCACTTTGACCGGAAGTGCCCCCGTGACCTCTTTCCAGGCGCGGCAGGCTTCAAGGAAGGTCATCACCTGCCCCTTGTCGTCGCTCGCACCGCGGGCAACGATCACCTTGCGACCTGAAGCGTCCTCGATCAGTCGCGGATCGAAAGGAGGAGCATTCCAGAGCGCTTCCGGATCTGTGGGCTGCACATCGTAATGACCATAGAACAGGACATGCGGCCGGCCATTGCTATCGTCCGGTGTCTGATCATGGCTCACGACCATTGGATGCCCGGGGGCCGCCCAGTGAACGTCGCGGATCTCTGCCTTCATCCCGAGCTGTTCAAGTTCCTTCCGCATCCAGTCCGCAGCTTTCCGGCAGTCGGCGGCATGGGCAGGCTGCGTAGAGATGCTCGGAATACGGAGAAGCTCGAAGAGGCGTGAGACCGAAGCATCCAGATGGGTGTCAACGGCCTGGAGAACGGTATCAAGTGTCTCGGAATTGGCAGTCATCTTGTGTTCCATGTTCGGGGTATCAGTCACCCAAAATCAGACCGGAGAGCCGGTCTTTCAATCGCCGTCGGTCGTAAGTCGGCGCGGCTGGAGACGGATCGGCGCGGGAGCAAAACCGGGAGCGGTCTCGGACAGCCTGTGCGCACGCGGCGTTACGGTCGAAGCTGCAAGAGGTGTGGTGCCTGCCGCGATGGAAAGGATCTCGCGGAGACCATCATGAAAATTCGAACTGGACGCCTCCTCTGCCATCCGGGCCTGTACGCCATGGCTTATCGTATTCCACAGATCCATGTCCGTATACAGCCGGATCACGGCCTGGGCGAAGCGGTCCGGATCACAGAAGCCGCCAGACAGACAATCCTTCCCGTCTTCCCATCCCAGTGTCTGGCAGACTGTTTCGGAGAGAACGGCAGGCAGCCCCGCCGCAGCGGCATCCAGAACTTCCCGTGGAATGGCCGGCAGAACGCGTGTGGGCTCCACGAGAATACGGCGTGACCTGTAGAGAGCGGCAAGATCGGCGTCCTCCGGGAAGGCTTCCAGTCGCCGATATCGCGTGAAAGCGGAGAGATCGACCCCGGCGGCCTTGTGGCCCGCAAGAAGGACGGTTGCGTCCGGCGGCAGACCGCGATCGAGCTTGGAAAGGACGTCATGAATAAACCAGTGAAGACCATCATGAATCACATCGCCACTGGCAAAAACAGGCAGAACAAGCAGGATGCCCGAGCGTTCTCCAAATCCGGGTGAAAGCGTCGTCGGAACAGGCGGTGCACCAAGAACACGCACATTGGTGAGGCCAAGAACTTCCAGATCGGCCTTCTCGGTTTCCGTTCCGGCAATTACCGCCTGCGTCATCCAGACCTGGTCAATATCCTGGTCCAGATCATCAAAAAGCAGCTCCCGGTTATTGACTGCTCCGACAAGCCGGCGGTTATGGGTCTCCCTGGCATGGCTTGCGTGAATATCCGCGACCATTCCAAGTCTGGGCAGTGACTGCGGATACTGTTGCAGGATCGGTGCGGCACGCTGGAGCGTTTTCATGCCGCCAATCCAGACGTAATCGAAGCATCCCGCCCGCTCGCGCAGGAAATCCGGAAGCTCGGACAGGTCACAATCGTCCATCAGTTCGATGGCTGCCGGAAAATCCAGCGCCGTTGAGACACAGTCATGAAGGCTGCCGTCGAGCGGAAAAACGGTCACCTGATATCCCAGCTGGCTCAGCCCGATCATCATGTCACGGTGGCGCAGAAAGGGTGTTCCCAGAACGACATGGGGCAGCCGTTCACACAGGAACAGGATGGTTGGCGCTCCGGATGCGGAGCGGGCCCGCATGAGGCTTGTTCCCGGCAATGGCTGCCTGGAGAGCAGTCCTGCAAAGCGGCGTTTCAGCCACGCCTCATTGCGGGATCGCAGTTCTGACGCGATTCCCGGTTCCGAAGCCGACCGATCGAGCACATCCGGATCATAAAGGATTTTGCCTCCCGCCTGTCGCAGGGACAGGCAGATCGCCAGCATTTCGGCTTCCGGGCCAATGCAGCCGGGACTGAGCCGGTTGTGATCATGGAGCGGAAGCCGGCGACAGAACAGAAGGCCGCCGGTAAAGGCGTCTACCCATCTCCGAAACGCGATTTCAGGTTCGTTCGCCCGTAATCCCTGCCCAAAGGGTGTAAAGGCCGCATTGCGCCAGACGATGCTGCCGGCTTCCCGGACCCGTCCATCAAGTCCCAGGGACTGCCCGCCTACGGCGTAGACTTCCGGGTCCGCGAAGGCTTCAAGAGCAATCTTCAGGGTGCCGGGAAAAGGCTGTACGCCTGCGGCCAGAAGCAGGATGACCTCTGCCCTTGCAAGCTCAAGCCCAAGCCCGATCTGCTCGGCATGCGTGGTTCGGTAAGGAGGGCGGACAATGTGAATTCCACGAACGAATCTTTCGATCTGGGCTGTCTCATCCGTGGAACCCGCATCGACCAGAATGATCTGAAGATTGCGCTCACTGTTCGCATGAAGGGCGGCAAGCGTTGCAAGGGTTTCCAGAAACTGGTTCGAAACAGGCAGGATGACCGTTACGTCCGGTATGGTGACCGGGCGGAAATCCAGTGGCCCGCGGATCAGTGAGGGAATGAGGGTCTGCGCCCGCTTGAGATCCAGAAGCTGGCATTGCTCTGCAGGAATGTCAGCAACAACGTCGTTTACAGGATTATTCTGGGACTGGACCCAGAGTGTGAAGATATCGGAGATATCCGGTCTGCGCAGTTGGCGCTGCGTTCCGCTCTGACCTAGGAAACCGGCGAGATCGACGCCAGCCTGTGGCTGTCGTTTCTCGGCAATGCCGAAACGGATGAAATGCTCATAGCCGTTCCGGAAGCCTCCATGGCCCACGATATTGCCAACATCGGGATACTGCGCAGCATAAAAGGCTTCGCTGAACCACGGATTGGGATCATAGGCTGTTGGATTGCCATTGGTCAGGTAATGATGAAGCGGACTCTGGTATCTGCCGTTCTCCAGTGCGTCCACCACATCCGGATAACGCTCAAGATACCATTGCGGGTCGAAATACCAGGAGCTGCGCCGGCGACCGGCCATTGAAAACCTGATGAACTGGGCGAAATCGCCAATCGCAAAGTCATAGTGCTGCCGTTCAGCCATGCTGGCGGCACGAAAGACTTCGGGATCGAAAAACACATGCGACTTGCGATGTTCCTGATCGCCGATCGCAAGATAATGATCATAACCGTTGCAGAACCCCTGTGATGCCAGAACATGAGGGCTCAGGTCAGGATTGCAGCTGAAATAATTTTCTTCGGAAAAAAGCCAGTGCGGCGAGCGGCTCCGGAAGCCACTTTCGCAGTAATGAAGGAAACCGCTGTCAAAAATCCCCAGACTGATGCCTTCCCGGACATCCGGATTCTGGCGCAGATACCATTCTTCATCAAAAAAACGGTTGGGAGAGAACCCTGCCCTGGCGCCCCGGCTCTTCCAGTGCTGCTCCAGCCCTTCGTCACTCAGATCAAGCTCGCCAGCCTCTCCGCTCTCCTTGGCTTCCTCACGCAGTCGCAGCCCATAGCGTGTGCGGTACCATTCAGCGTCAAACGCAGCCCACAGAGGCGGCCGGTCGCCCGCGAAAGCCGGAGATGCAAGGATGTGATCTTTCATTGACGCTGGATCCTCTGGGAGCGCACACGGAATGGTAAAGCTGTCGCGTCAGGTTTAACGCTGCTGCGCGCGCCGGCTCTGCCAGAGTTCATGGAAGTCAATGGGCTGGATGTTGGGAGACGGGAATCCTGCTTCACGAACCGTATTCAGCATGACGCTGCGCGCGGGTGGAAACAGGAAGCGCGGTGCTTCAACCAGCAACAGGGGTTCGACCGCGTCCTGCGGGATACGCCCCGTCAGACCGAACAGTCCTGCATACGCCACACTGAGTTCATACAGTACCTTCGGATTGGGAGCGTCCTGTGTGGGCGCTCGCTCAAATCCCTGTGCACGGATAACCAGACTGACCTCGAATGTTGGCTGGTCTCCGAGCTGGCGCCCTGTCACGTCGACCATCATGCCGATATGAGGCTGCGACGGCAGTTCCCTGTACACGTCCGGAGTATTCTGTACGTCAATCGACAACGTCCGGAGATATTGCGAACCGATGATGAGAGATGAGGAGGACGGGAGGGAGTCAGAGACATCCAGGCTGGCAGGAGTGCCGGTTACGGTGTCGGCGTATGTTTGGCTCATTATGTCTGCATCCTCATGCGGTCATCATCATTTCCTACATTTCATACTGCACTGAAATGCAAGGAAATGTGGCGCCCTATACTCTGTCATGATGTTTGCGTTTTGACTAGCGGGACGAAATCCGGTGATCTTTCAGCCTGAAGCTCCAGACGCTCGCAATCGGTTCTGGTTCCGTGAAAGGCATGGAGTGTTTTTCCCATCAGCCCGACAGGCAGGACCTTTTCGTTTCCAGTCTGCCAAAACAACCAGGAAGACAGCATTTTCCGGAGGTGGTCACCGTCATGGGATGATTTCAGACACCGCAATCCCTTTCGGTGATACGTTGAGGGTGATATCGCCATCTGGCGCAATGTCAGCACTGGCGCATGATACCGCCTGCACTGGGCATCATGACTGCTGACAGGGATCAATCTTCCTGCCCGCACGTCTTGTTGCGCTGCAGGTAGCACGATAGGACCATGTTCATGCTCAGACTGCTCATTCTCGTCATTCTTCTTGCGGTCCTGATCGTTTTTGCTCTGAGCAATACGGATCTGGAACCCATCTGGCTGGTTTCCTTCGGCTGGCATCTGTCCATTGGCACCCTTGTCCTGGGCGTCGGCGTGGTCGCTCTCCTGTTTGGTTTCCTGATCGGTCTGATCGGTGACATGCAGCAGCGTTCGCGCGCCCGCCGCGCCGAGCAGCATGTCCGCACCCTGGAAAGTCAGCTGGTTGAACTCCATCAGCGTCTCGACCGTCTTCAAAACCCAGCAGGTTCCCCCCTTCCCGGCACCACTCCCGTCCAGCCTGAACAGAAGGTCTGATCTCCACCATGTCCAGGCGCACACGACTGATCGCAGCCCTCGATACCGCATCCCGCTCCACAGCCCAGCACTGGGCCGACAGCCTGAAAAATGACGTCGACGCCATTAAACTGGGTCTCGAGTTTACCTATGCCTGCGGTCTGGATGCGGTAAAAACCGTATCGGCCGGGCACGAACTGTTTCTGGACCTGAAACTGCACGACATTCCCCACACCGTCGCATCGGGCCTGTCTGCCCTCGCCCCGCTCAGACCTGCCCTGACGACAATCCATTCCAGTGGCGGTTCCGAAATGATCGCCCGGTCCCGGGAAGCTCTTGAGAGCGCTTTTCCCGCTGGCACAAAACGCCCGAAACTGCTTGCCGTTACGGTTCTGACGAGCATGAACGCTGAGGGTCTGCTGGATATCGGCGTCAACGCCACGCCCCAGGAACAGGTGCTCAGACTTGGAAAACTGGCCATCAGCGCTGGTGCGGACGGGCTGGTCTGTTCGGCGCATGAGATTGCGCCTCTACGCGATGCCCTGGGTGACGATCCCGTTCTGGTCGTGCCGGGCATCCGGCCTGCTGGCAGCGCTTCCGATGACCAGAAGCGCATCATGACGCCCCGACAGGCTGCCCAAGCCGGAGCAGACTGGATCGTCGTGGGGCGGCCCATCACGAAAGCCTCAGATCCGGTTCTGGCCGCCAGAGCCATCATGGAGGAACTGGCCAGCGCATGACCGGCGTCAAGATCTGCGGAATTCGTGACACCCAGACGATGGCGCTTTGCGCGCGTCTGATGGTTGACTGGGTCGGGTTCGTATTCTGCGACGCTTCGCCACGGTTTGTAACCGCTGATGACGCCCTGCGCCTGCATGAGAGCGCACCATCCGGTCAGGAAGGTGGGCCTCTGCGGGTCGGCCTGTTCGTGAAATCCGATGACGACTTCATCGCGCAGGTTCTGCGGACTGTCCCGCTGGATATTCTCCAGATCTATGATACCCCGGAACGGGCAATCGAAATCCAGTCCCGCTTTGGACGTCCCGTCTGGCAGGCTTGCGGCATTGCCAGACATTCGGATTTGCCGACAAACTCAGACATGGCAGGATATGTCATCGAAGCCCCCAAACAGGAACAGGATCACCGCCCAGGTGGCCTCGGCCGGACTTTTGACTGGTCCCTGACCCGGAACTGGACACCACCCTCATTCTGGATGCTCGCAGGCGGCCTGACCCCCCGGAATGTCCAACGGGCAATCCAGGAAAGCCAGGCACCGGCAGTTGACGTCTCTTCGGGAGTGGAGGCCACTCCTGGCAGCAAATCCGCTGAACTTATTGAAAAATTTGTCCAGAACAGTCGAAAGGCACTTGATCTCAAGCCGAAGCTCTCGTAAACACCGCCTCGCTCGACAGGAGAGATGGCCGAGCGGCTTAAGGCGCACGCTTGGAAAGCGTGTGTACGTTAATAGCGTACCGTGGGTTCGAATCCCACTCTCTCCGCCAGCGATACCCCCACCATTAGTGACCGTTATTGACCAAGGGCAGCCAAATCTGCCCTTTTCCTCCATCTGGTTTGTGTCCATTAATGACGAGAACAAACCATGAACCGCAATGCGAATGGGGGTATCAATGGGGGTATCGTTTGAAGGCTGGGGGTATCGGTGCTGACAGACGTCGCCGTGCGCAAGGCCGCGCCGAAGGAAACGCCGTATAAGCTCAGTGATGCGCAGGGTCTCTATCTACTGGTAAAGCCGAACGGGACAAAGCTCTGGCGCCTGAAATATCGTTTTGGAGGCAAGGAGAAGGCCCTGTCCTTCGGGGCCTATTCCGAGATCAGCCTCATCAATGCCAGGCGAGCCCGGGAGAGTGCCCGTGAAGACTTACGCAACGGGCTGGACCCTTCCCTCACCCGGCAGCCAGCTATCATCAACCTTGGTCCGCTGCGGCGTATGATGCGTCGGATTGAACACACCCTTTCCTATCCCATCATCCAGCTTGCGCTACGCTTTCTCCCCCTGACATCGGTCCGGCCGTCCGGCTCATGGCGTACCAGCAGACGAAAGATCTCCAGCCGGGTAGGTTGCGACAGGGCAGTCAGGGCCACGAGGGCAGATTTTGTATCCATAAATCGACGATTATGGATGTATTGGATGAAGTCAAGGCTATCCAGGACGTGCCTCGTTCAGAACCTGGAGAGCGGTGTCACACACCGAACAGGCGGCCGATCCCGCCCGTGACGATCATCGCAACAACACCCCAGAACGTCACGCGCAGTGCTGGACGCAAAGGCGCCGCACCGCCGGCAATCGCGCCAACGACGCCCAGAACAGCGAGAACCACGACGGACGTCAGGGACACGCCCCAGGATACCCACGCCACGGGGGTCAGAACCGCCGCGAGCACGGGCAGCAGGGCTCCGGATGAAAAGGCGGTTGCCGAGGCGAATGCCGCCTGTATGGGTCTTGCTGCCGTGGCCTCGGACAGACCCAGTTCATCCCTGGCATGGGCGCCGAGCGCATCATGCTTCATGAGGGCGACGGCGACCTTGCGCGCGAGATCTCCATCCAGTCCTCTCTTCTGATAGATCCCGGCCAGTTCAGTGACTTCTCCCTCCCAGTCCGTGGCCAGTTCCTGTTTTTCGCGGGCGATATCGGCGTGTTCGGAATCAGCCTGGGAACTGACCGAAACATACTCGCCAGCCGCCATGGACAGGGCGCCTGCGACAAGTGCGGACAAACCCGCGATAAGAATGCTGCCGCGTGTCGCATGAGAACTGGCCACGCCGACGATGAGGCTGCCGGTTGACAGTGTTCCGTCATTGGCGCCGAGAACGGCCGCACGCAGCCACCCGAGTTTCTCGACAGAATGACGTTCGGCCAGAGGATGGAGACGCGACATCAGACGACCTGTTGTTTCTGGTAAATAGAATTCAAGCATAAGATGTATCTCTTGTCGTTACAATAGATATTTTATTCTGATATTGCGAGTTATTTTCAATATTATCGATGTTTTCGGGAAATCTGTTCTGTTCAGAACCCTGTCAGGTAAGCATGATATGAAAATGGATTCAGATTTTTCTGCCGAGACACATATGCCTGATTCAACGCCGCACATCGCGGACGGTCTGTTGCGCTACGACAGACCGACGATCATCTTTCACTGGATGACAGCCTTTCTGGTGCTGTTTCAGTTCGCCGTGGGTGAGACCTGGAACTGGCCGGCAAAATCCGTCCATCATCTGATGGTCGTCGCGCATCTGACCGCCGGTATCCTGCTGACGGCGATCATGGCTATCCGTATTGTCTGGCGTCTGACGGAAGGTCGACACCTGTCGGACCTTCTCCGGCCCCTGGACCGGATATTCGCGCTTGGAGCGGAGTACATGCTTTATGGGCTGCTTTTGGCGGAAATCGTGCTCGGCTATCTCTGGCGATGGGGTGCCGGACAGACGATGAGTTTTTTCGGCTTCCTGATCCCATCCCCATTTGCGCGGTTTCCACCGTTAACCGTGACGTGGCTTCACACGCTGCATAGCTGGAACGCCTGGCTGATCATGGGTCTTGCGACAGGCCACGGCGCAGCGGCGCTTTTTCATCAGTTCGTCCTAAAAGACAAAGTACTTGGGCGCATGCTGCCGCGGGGGTTCTTGTCTCGTCAGAGAGACGATCAGCGTCCTGTCTGATTTTCATGACCAAGCAGCACCGTGATGCTGGGCCGCCAACAAGCCAGGGCTGATGCTCTATGTGTTGTTACTGTCGGCCTGACATGGCTTCTGGTGTATGAGAATTTTCGACCGGTTAAGGGGGGCTTTTCCCGTCGAGCGGGAAGATAAGGGCAACGGACAGACTCGCCTCTAGGCTCATGACCCATTGAAGGGGGGCAGTCAGTATGGGGGAAACCAGGTTCTGTTGACAAAAGGTCTTCCCAGACTGGCTTGGACGTGATTCAAAGCTGGTCTTTGCGGAGACCTGTAGATGCGTGGTGACCTGACGGACGAGGAATGGGCGATCA
>NZ_JABCQB010000015.1:0-58863 GCF_015244525.1 Gluconobacter sp. R75690
GGCCTCCGTCGATGCCGGCCTGGCCCGTGACCGGGCGCAGAAGCTGTTCACGGCCGGTCTGACCGGATATCTGAACGTGCTGACGACCGAGCAGACCGCCCTGTCCGCCGAAGACCAGGCCGTCGTCGGCCGCCTCGCCCGCGTCCGCAACGCCGTCGCGCTGTACATCGCACTCGGCGCCGGATGGCAGGGCAAAGCCCTCACCGACACCAGACTCCCCGTCGAAGTCAAACAGCAGAACGCTTTCGTCAGAGCCTTCACACGATAAGGCGGAAGCGCTGGGCACCTGAACAGGAGATGCAGAATGAAGCCGGCAGTGTTTCGTTTCCTCTTGCTCCTGTCAGGTCTCTGTGGACTGTCGTCTCATGTGTTTGCGGCTGAGAGCTCGGCCATTGAAGCGTCTGGTCCTCTGGGGTCGCTGGCAGGGACCTTCGTGAATGCGGGGTCCGGTACGCCCGTCGTTCTGATGATTCCCGGCTCCGGGCCAACGGACCGGGATGGAAACTCGGCTCTGGGGCTAAAACCTGCGACACTGCGGCAGATTGCGGATGGGCTGGCGAGACGCGGCATTTCTTCCGTCCGGATCGACAAGCGCGGCATGTTCGGCAGCAAACAGGCCGTAGCGGATGGTAATCACGTCACGATTGCGGACTATGCCACCGATGTGCGGAACTGGATTGCCGTTATCCGGAGCAAGGCCGGTGTACGCTGCGTCTGGCTTGCAGGACATAGCGAGGGAGGACTTGTCGTTCTGGCAGCGGCCCAGGGACAGACGGATGTCTGTGGACTGGTCCTTCTGTCTACTGCCGGTCGACCTATGGGTGAAGTGCTGCGGGGCCAGCTTCATGCCGTGCCCTCCGCGCAGACGGTGCTGCCGCAGATCGACGGGGCGATTGATGCGCTTGAAGCCGGACATCATGTGGATGTCCAGACGCTGCATCCGGGATTGCGTCAGCTGTTTCATCCAGCCGTTCAGGACTACATGATCGATCTTTTCCATCATGACCCCGTCGCTCTGCTCAGGGCTTATCGTGGGCCGGTTCTGATCATGCAGGGGGAGGCGGATCGTCAGGTCAGCGCAACTGAAGACCTGCCGCTGCTGAAGGCGGCTGATCCGAAGGCGCAGGTTGTTCTGCTGCCGAATGTGATCCATCCGCTGGCGGATCTTGGTGTGGCTCCGGCTGCGGATGGATCACTTCCGCTGGATGGCGCAGTAGTGTCTGATATTGCAGAGTTTGTTCTGAAACATTGACCCCAGCCCCGTGCGATCACACATCTGGGAATAACGGAGGATCAGAAATGGCAGACGACGGACATCCTGCAGAGGATTATCTTCGCCCGAAGCTGCAGGCCCTGATCTCAGACGGTGTGCGGGCCGGATTCCCGCAGGATGAAGTCATTGCGGTCCTGATTTCCCTGCTGGATGAGGGACCTGAAGAAGACGGGGAGATGACATGAGCGACCCATATTCGGTACTGGGCGTTTCGAAGACGGCAACGGACAAGGAAATCCGCAGCGCGTATCGGAAACTGGCCAAGCAGTACCATCCGGATCACAATCCGGACGACAAGAAGGCTGAAGAGCGCTTCAAGGCGGTCGGGCAGGCCTATAACATCGTCGGCGACAAGGAAAAACGCGCGCGTTTCGATCGTGGCGAGATCGATGCCGACGGTCAGGAACGCGGACCGTTCGGCGGTGGCTTTGGCGGCGGCGGGTATGGCCCTGGCGGTCCGGGTGGGGGCGCACAGGGCTTCCAGGGCGGTTTCAGTCAGGAAGATCTCGGCTCTTTCTTTTCGGACATGTTCGGGGGCGGCTTCAGCGGCGATTTCCAGCCGGGCGGTTCGGCCGGGCGTCGTGCGTCCAAGGGGTCCGACCGCCGCTATGCGGTAACGATCTCGTTCCAGCAGGCTGTTCTGGGGACGTCCCTGGATCTGACACTGGGCGAGGGCGGCCATACCGAGGTCCGTATTCCGCCAGGGGTGGAAGATGGCCAGACCCTGCGCGTGCGTGGCAAGGGGGCGCCGGGTCGTCCGGGAATGGACGGGCAGCCGGGTGTTCCGGGTGACGCGCTTCTGACGATTACGGTTACGCCCGACAGCCGGTATGTCCGTGAGGGGCGCAATCTGCGCATCACCCAGAACCTCGACCTGAAAACGGCCATTCTGGGCGGCAAGATCGCCGTTCCGACCCCCAAGGGCGATGTTTCGGTCAAAATTCCCAAGCATTCCGACAGCGGCAAGGTCCTGCGTCTGTCCGGACGAGGGATCGGGGGCGATAAAAAGCATCCGGCCGGTGATCTGCTGGTGACGTTGCAGGTTCATATCGGTACTGTCTCCCCCGAGCTGGAGGCCTTCTTCAGCCAGCAGGAGAGCTGAAGACATGGGGATGGTGCGTCGCGTCCGGTCGAGACTGCCGGAATGGCCGTGGAGTGACATCATCGGCGGTATTGTGGCGCTGATCTTCGTGATGGTTCTGGGCATCATCAGTACGCACGCACTGATTCTCGCCGGAGAGTGGCATTTGCCCTAAGATGTGGCCCGTCTTCTGGTTTCTGACGGGTTCTGCATGACCGCTTCCTCTTTTTCTCCGGCCGGGGCTTCCACTCCGGGACTGCGCCGCAGGGCGTTTACCGTTGTTCTGGCCATCGAACTGTGGGAGCGGTTCGGATATTACGGCATGCAGGCCGTCCTGACGCTCTTCATGGTCGAACAGCTCAGAATGGCCGATGCGGCCGCCAATCTTATGATGGGCGCTTTCGGAGCGCTCACCTACATCACGCCTGTCATCGGTGGCGTCATCGGCGACCGCGTGCTGGGTGCACGGCGGGCAATGGTCATGGGGGCCCTGTCCCTGACCTGTGGCTATGCCTTTCTGGCCGCAGCGCTGCAGTCCCACACGCTGCTGCTGGTGGCGATGGCCCTGATTTCCACGGGAAACGGCCTGTTCAAGCCTAATGCCGGCAATCTGGTTCGTCGGATCTACAAGGGTGATGATGCCGCGCTCGATGCAGCTTTCACGCTGTATTACATGTCCGTCAATGTCGGCTCGACCGTCTCCATGCTGCTTACGCCGTGGCTTCAGATTCATTACGGGGCGCCGGTCGCTTTTGCGACCTGTGCGGTTGGACTGGGGATCGGGCTGCTCTATTATATGCTGCGCTCCAGCTGGCTTGAGCCGACGACGCCGGTTTCGGAAAAACAGTCGGTCCCGCTGTCCCGGTTCGGACTGGTTGCGGGCGGTCTTGCTTTGCTGACTGCCTTCAATGCCTGGATTCTGGGCAGCGATACGCTGGCGCGTCTGTGCGTGATTGCGGCAGGGGCGGGGCTGGCAGCAATCTGGGTTGCGCTCTATGTGAGAGCACCTCAGACCGAGCGTCCGGGGCTGCGTTTGACCTATCTGCTATGTCTGCAGGGGACGATCTATCTCGTTTTCTATCAGCAGATGATGACATCCCTGACACTGTTTGCCCTGCGGGGTGTTTCGGGAGACTACCGTATTGGCAGCGTGACGCTGTTTCATATGTCTGCGGGGCAGTTTCAGGTTCTCAATTCCCTCTGGATCATGGCGCTCAGTCCCCTGCTGGCGTTCCTCTATAACCGGATGGGACAACACCAGAAGCAGACCTCCCATGCCCGCAAGATGATCCTTGGCTATGCAATGGTCGCGCTTGGATTTGCAGTATGGTGGACAGCCGCCGCCCATGCAGACGGGCTGGTGTCTCCCTGGGTCATGGTGATGGGATATGGTTGCCTGTCTTTGGGCGAACTGCTGACAATCGGGCTGGGGTTGGCCGTCGTCGCCTGTTACTCCCCCGCCCGGCTGAGTGGCTTTATGATGGGCGCGCTCTACCTGCTGTGGGGAATTGCCATGTACGTAGGCAGCCTCATCGCCAATCAGGCCGCCCTGTCTCCGGAAGTGATCGCCGGGGGCGGGGGCGCTTCACTGTATGCGGGGCTTTTCCGGACGTTGTGTGAAATCGCAGCGGGGCTGGTCGTGATACTACTCTGCCTTGAGCCCCTGACTCGGCGATGGGACCGGGAACACGTAACTGTGATCGGCGAATAAGCCCCGGAAACTGTAGCGTTAAACTTTTTGTAATCCGGGAGAAATCTCCGGATAAAAATTTGACGTCCCGCTTCAGGATCGTGTCGCGAAAGGCATATTACGAAAACAGAGGTCTTCCCCGCTCTATTCTGGACCGTTTCCGGACTGTATGACAGTGGCCAGCCGCAGGACCGTGCGCCTGGCGGCTGCAATGGTGTCACAGGGAGACAGTTTGGAAGATGGGGAAGTTCGGGCAGGATTGGACGAAAGCGCTGTTGACGGCCTGTGCCATGACAGCGGTGCTTCCCGGCATTACTGCCGTTGGCCACGCACAGACGACACCGGCCGGCGTTGTGGACGGCCACCAGAAGGCTGCCGCCAGAACCAGCACGGCGACCATGGGTACCCCGCAGATCCGGACGAAATCCATTTCTCCGGTTCCGTTGCTGGTCAAACCGGCTCCGACACAGACAGGCGTCGAGACCGCAGCGAAAACATCCGATACGACTGAGAACCGTTTCTTCCCGGCATCGTTTCATGACTGGCTGACCCAGAGCACCATGACGGGTGACTGGGGTGGCTGGCGCACCTGGCTGACCGACAAGGGCATCAATATCGGCGGCCACTATCTTGAAGACAGCGCTGGCAATCCGATGGGCGGCAAGACCAAGGCCGTGCGTTATGCGGATGAGTTCGGCATCAATATCGACTTCAACCTCAAGAAGCTGACCGGCCTGAATCTGGGCATGTTCCATACGCTGATCACGGCGCGTCAGGGTCTGGGTATCGGGGCTACGCTTCCGGCAATGGATAGCCCGCAGCAGATTTTCGGCTCGGGTGAGACGGTGCGTCTGACGCGTCTGTCCTGGGAAATGCCCTGGAACAAATACGTCACGACCGAGGTCGGTGAGATCAACACCGAAAACGACTTCGAGCAGTCTTCAGTCTATTGGGGCATGAGCCAGTATTGCCAGTTCGAATCGAATGCGATCTGCGGCATGCCGCAGTCCATTGCGATGAACTCGGGCTATGGCTGGTATCCGACGGCCCATCCCGGTGCCTGGGTGAAGTTCTATCCGGCCGGAAACGACCATTACCTGGTGCAGTTCGGTGCGTATTCGGTCGATCCGACGATCTCGAATACGCATAACGGCTGGAAGCTGAATCTTCATGATGCGACCGGCACCTATCTGCCGTTCCAGCTCGGCTGGCATCAGGGCGGCAAGGACGACTACAGCGGTCCGCTCCAGACCAACATCAAGATTGGCGGATACTGGGACACATCCGAAGTCAGCGACGTCTACTCCCATCTCGGAAGTTTCGGTGTGCCGGCGCAGTACCTGATTTCGGCGCCGAGCGAAAAGGTTCGCGGCCGGTTTGGTGGCTGGTTCCAGTTCGACCGGATGCTTCAGCGCGATGAAGCCGACCCGAACCGCGGCACGACACTGTTCACATCCTTTACCTGGGGTGATCCGCGTACGTCCGTCGCACCGTATTTCATCACCTGGGGCGTGACCCGCAAGGGCACCTTCCGCAGCCGTCCGAACGATACAATCAGCATTGGCATGAAGATGCTGTGGGTGAACCCGAAGCTGACGAACTGGGTGCGCCAGATTCAGGCTGCCGGTGGGACTGATATCTACAAGCCGTCCGGCGAGCATGCGTTGGAGCTGAACTATGGCTGGCGTCCGACGCCCTGGCTCGTGATCCGGCCCGGTGCGCAGTATATCTGGAGCACGGGCGGCACGAACCGCTACAAGAACCCGCTGCTTCTGGATTTCGAGACGGGTATTACGTTCTGATCTTTGCTGATCGGAAGACCGGACATGAAAAACGCGCCGCTTCCGCAGGGGAGGGCGCGTTTTTCGTTTTCGGCGGTCTGAGGCGGATTACAGATCCGTCGTGAAGGAGAACTTGAAGGTGCGGGGCATACCCTGCAGCAGGTATCCGTTGAAGGCCGAGGACCAGTAGCGCGTATTGGCAAGGTTATCGACGCCGAAGCGCAGCGTGACCGGCGTATGATGCGTCACGAAAGTGTAGCGCCCTGCCAGATCGAAGCGTGTCCAGACCGGGATGTGCAGCGTGTTGGCCGTGTTGACCCACTGCTTGCCCGTGTTGACCACGCGGCCCACGACCGTGGCGCCCTTGAGGAAGGGCAGATCGTATTCGAGATTGCCGTTAATCGTATAGTTCGGCACGCCGATGGCCGTGTTGCCGTCCTGCAGGCCGCCTGCCGTATGGCGCAGATCCGCCTGAATGACGGTGCCGCCGCCATTGAAGCGCAGGCCGGGCAGGATTTCGCCGTTGAGCGTCAGCTCAATGCCACGATTGCGCTGCAACCCGTCTTCACGGTACGCGAATTCCCCCGTATTGCCGACCGCTACGGAGTAAGCATTGGGCTGCGAAATCTCATAGACTGCAAGGGCAGCGCTGAAGCGGCCCGTGTCGTATTTCGCGCCGACTTCATACTGGGTGGATTTGTAGGGCGGGAAGATCTCGCCAAGATTGACTACGTTGCCGGTTGCGGTCGGTCCCTGTGAAAGCCCTTCGATCCGATTGAAGTACAGCGAGGTCCTGCGTGTCGGGTGGATGACCAGCCCGACGACCGGGGTGATGGCGTCCTGGTCATAATGGCTGCTCATCGCGCCCTGTCCGGTCTTGCTGTAGGCGTAGCCATTGATGAGCATGTTCTGGTAGCGAAAGCCCCCTGTCAGGGCGACGCGGTCATGGAAGAAGGACATCGTGTCCGAGAAGAACAGGCTGTACAGGCGCGTGCGATCAATCGTCTGCGGGTCGTTGACGACGCCACCGGCATAGGTTTCGGCCGGGGCGGCAAACTGTGGCGTGTTGTAGATGTTGGTTGCATGGGATGTAAGGGTCATCGCATAGGCAGCGGCGCTGTCTTCCCACAGGCCGGAGCCGCCTGCGTTGATCTCATGGCGGATCGGGCCGGTACGGAAATGGGCGCGGACACCTGCGCGCGTGCTCTCGTTAGTCTGATCGTAAGGCACGTACATCGCACCTGCCGTTCCTGCGCCGGTAGTGGGGTCGGTAACGGTCGGGCTCGAATAGTTGCCCTTCTCATTGCTGGTCAGGGCTCCGAACGCACCATAGAGCGTGACGTTCTTTGTCAGGTCATGCTCGATGTTCAGCATGCCGAAGACATAGTTCAGGTTATTATAGGCCCAGCGCTGACCGAAATTATGTGATGGCGCAGCGGGACGCGGGACAGACGTGACGGCGCTGCCAAGGAAAATTGCCGGACGACCACCATTCACGCCCTGGTTTTCGTAGTCGATATCCATGGTGATGCGGGTGCGGTTGCTGCGGTCATGCCAGTCGAAATCCGCACCGAGGGTTGTGGAATGCCGGTATTCATCCGTGACGGAATCCTCGCCGCTCTTGCCCGCGACGTTCAGCCGCACCCCGAAGGCCTTGTCCTCGCCGAAACGCCGTCCGACATCAATGCTGCCTCCGCCCATGGCACTGCTGGTGTAGTCGCCCGAGATGCGGGTAAGGGGGGCATTTGTCGCATGTTTGAACAGCAGGTTGATGTTGCCGCCAATGGCCGATCCACTCGGTGCTGCGCCATTGAGGAACGCGCTTGCGCCGTTGAGGACCTGCACCTGATCATATAGTTCGGGCGAGACGAGCTGACGGGGCGTGATGCCATACAGCCCGTTGATCGACACGTCGTCTCCGTCCACGGCAAAACCGCGGATGACAAACATTTCCGAGAAATTGCCATAACCAAAGGTTGTGCGGACGGACGGATCGTTTTCCAGCACCTCGCCCAGTGTCTGGGACTGCTGGTTCAGGATCAGACTGGAATTATAGCTGCGGATGTTGAACGGAACATCCAGACCTTTCTTGTTGCCCAGAGCGCCGAGCTGTCCGCCGCTGCTGACCTGCATCTGGTCCCGCTTTCTGGCCCGGACGATGATTTCCTCGTCCGGCGTGACCTGCTCTGCAGCGCTGGCAGGTTTGGCTGCGGGCTTGGTTTTGGGTGTTGTGGCGGTAGCCGTGGTCGGAACGGGGTCAGCCGCGAGAACGGGAAAGGCTGTTCCTGCCAGAAGCAGGCAGGACAGGCGCGCAGCCCGAAGGGGGCGTGAGAACGGGGCAGAAAACGATGCGCGCACGGAAACCTCGAAACAATAGACAGTGTGCCGGGTTATCGCGATAATGCGAGTTATTCGCAATTAAATTGTGATTGCCAAATGTATCAGGATACAAAAAAGCGGGGCCGTTCAGGCCCCGCTCCGCAGAAAAGCTAGTCTGTTTCGTGTATCAGAGTACGACGGTGAACTGAACGCCCAGAACGGCGGCATCATGGAAAGTCGTCGTAGCACTCGGGCGCTGGATGTACTGGAAGTCCGGCTGGATCGCCATCGCGCGGGCGACATGCGCGGAATAGAAGAGTTCGTACACGTTCTCATGGCTCTGCGGGCCATAGACCGCGCCCCACTGGTTGTCCTGATAGGGCAGGCCAAGGGCCAGCGATGCTTCCTGCTGCAGGGCCGCCGTGTGGCTCATGTCGAAATGCTGGTACATCGCGCCGACCGTATCGAGCGGCCGGCCCCAGGCGGAGCCGGTGTCGACCAGACCGGCCCATTCATGATCACGCATCGCGACGGTCTTGCCATCGCTGTACATCGCGCCAGCCATGGCGATCAGCCCGTTCGTATTGCCAGGGCCATTGCGGACCAGCATCTGGTCGAGGATGAGCCATGCACTGTTACGGCCTGCCTCATAGCGGCGGGGCTGTCCCGTGGCCTGCCAGGAATTGCCGTGAATGTCCTCGTACAGGTTCAGATAGCGCGAATTGTCGTAGGAATAGCCGATGACGTAATGGCCCTGGAGATGGTTGTGGCCAAAGCGCGGAGTCCAGCCGATTTCAACGGGCGTGGAAAACTTGCCAAGGCCCGACTGCGCCCAGGACCAGCCCGAGATGCCGCCGTTATAGGAATGTGGGCTGACAGCGAAGAGACCTGCCATGATATAGGTGTCCATGGTCGGCATGGCCCGGACGACCGCGCCCAGATTGCCCGACGGCCAGTCGCGGTTGCCTTCCGTATATTTGTTCGGCGCCGGATTGCCGCACATCGCGACATTCATGAAATCGCAGAACAGCGGGGATGCGGCGAAGAAGCTGCCGACCGGGATCCAGCCTGCGCTGACATCGATGCGGTTATGAACGAAGGACATCTCGCCATACATCGCGACCATGTGGGCTACCACGTTGCCTCGGGCACCGTAGATCTGCTGCACGCCTGCGATGGAATCGCCGAAATTGCGGGAGACGCTCTGGCCATGACCGTTGACGATCAGGGTATGCGTCCAGAAGTTCCGTACGCCAGCAAGTTTGTCCCAGTCGATATCCAGTTCGATGCCGAACTGTCCGGCGTCGGAATAGGCACGCTCCTTGCCGCCCGTGAAATTGCCGGCAAATTCCTCGTTGATGGCGGCCATGAGGTGGATGCCGCGCTTGAGGAGCCACGGCTGCACGCCACCCCAGTCTCCCAGGAAATGCTGTGTTCCCATGGGGGCGGAAAAGTAAGGCCCCGGGTCCCCTTGCGTCTGGGCGAAACCGGAGACGGTGTTCTGCATGATGGGCGTGTTGCTGCCACCATTGGCCGGTGTTTCACTGTTCTGGGGGGCAGGAGACGACAGGGCAGCGGCTCTGGAAACGCGGTTGCGGGCGCTGTTGGGGTCAGGATCGGACTGCGCCTGCGCGCGCTCGACCGTGCCGGCCAGCATGGAAACGGAAAAAAGCCCCATCAGGACAGATCGCAGGTGTTCGGAACGGATTCGGGAAGAAGTCCGGGCGAAAGAAGCGAGTACAGGCATGAAGCGGGCGGGGCCTTTTCAATGGAGTTGGTGAAACGGGAGCCTGGTGGTGGTCCAGAGCTGTTGGGAGCGGTGTATCCCTGAAGATCCTGTCAGGGGCAGAATTGGACCCGAGGCGCCAGTATTGGAAGAAAGGCGTCGAAAAGAAGGCGCCACCGGGGTTCGAGGGTACTGAACGCATCGGTCCGGAAGATGTTGCTCCAACCGGGGTTCAGAGGAAGATTTGCCAAAGCAGGGAAGTCCTGTAGCGTAAAAGTCAGAGAATTTCTCATTTTTTTCATTACAGGAGATTGCCAGATGTCCCTTCGCTCCCTGCTGGCCCGGAGTTTTCTTGGCGTTTCGCTTGCCGTGGTCCCTGTTACGGGAATGATTATCACCGAGCAGGCTTACGCCGCCATCCCGGCGCCAACTGTTCCGCTAAAGTTGATGACTGTGGCCGTTCAGGGCAACAGCCGCGTTCCGACGGCGGATATTCTCCAGGCCTTCGGTCATCACGCGGGCGACATGGTCACGCGCGATGAACTGGCCGCTGCGCAGAAGCGCGTGGGCGATCTGTATTCCGCCCGGAAGGTGGGTGTCAGCCTCGGAGAGCAGCTGCGGATTTCCGGCAAGGCCGTCTCCGTCAAGCTGGTTATCGAAGAACAGGCTGCAGGCGCAGCGAGCCCGACCGCTCTGGTGCTCGACAAGGTAGAGTTTCAGGGGAACAAGAAGGTTTCGACCGCTGATCTGGAAGCGGCGACAAAGCTTCAGGCCGGCGGCCCGGTTACGAACGAGCTTCTGGCCGCGGACATGCAGGCCATTCAGGCCCTGTACAAGAGCAAGAAAGTGTCTGGCTCGATCCAGCCTCAGGCGACCTATCCCAACCATGACCAGCATGTGGTGCTCGTCTGGAGCATCCACGAGCAGGACAAGGCCGGGAACTGACCGTCAGGCTTAGGTCCCGCCAGAAACGCCGCTCAATCCAGCATATCCGGATCGAGCGGCTGGGGGGCGAGGGCTGAAGGCAGATAAAGCGGGTGTTCCGGACGCCCGCTTTTGCTCAGACGCAGGGCTGTCACTTTGATGCCGTGATGAGCCAGCATGCGGGCGACTTCCGTCCCCCGCGCGCGCAGGCCCTTGGCCTGTGGGGAGCCGTAAGCCAGAACCACAAGATCGGCCTGCCGGGCCATGTCCAGAAGATGGGCATCGTTGTCCGGTCCGACAGGATCGGGCACTTCCAGCAGCCGCTTCTGGTCCGTGCAACGATAGGCAAAGCTGTTGCCCACGAACATGCCGCCATAGCCCCAGGCGCGTGCATAGCGCTGGCACTTGGCGACCGTCCGGTCATCGCCGAACTCGGTCGCGACAGATGGATTCATCATCAGCCACATGATCATGGGACGGCTTTCGTCCCAAACGCGGCGCAGGGTGTAACGGTAACAGTCCTGCGGGCCGCCGTAGATCGCCGTGCTGGTGATGTCCTCAGCAAGTTTAAGTGGTCGTGAATCGCCAACATGATGCTGCCCGAACAGGTCCCGAGCTGTGGACGGAGAACGGGTACTCACGGATGCTGCTTCAGGGCCTTTACCGCGGCCAGGGCGCGCGAAACATGCTCGTCAGGAGACATGGAGGCATAGCTCATGGCGATATGGCCATCCTGCGCGATGACATAGGAGGTGCGGCTTGCCATGTGGAGCAGGGGCATCTTGGCGGCATAGCTGAGGGTGATCTTGCCGGTCGGATCAGCTGCGACCGGGAAAACGCTACGGCACTCACTGACCGAGAAACGGTTCAGCTTGTCGATCGGATCCATGGAAATGCCGATGACGGTGGCGCCCTGTGCCTTGAAGTCCGGGATGGCATCCGCGAATTCATGGGCTTCGATTGTGCAGCCCTTGGTGAAGGCTGCCGGATAGAAATACAGGACGACGGGCCCGGTCTTGAGCGCATCCGCCAGATGATAGGTGAACTCGTGTCCTCCGAGACTGGCAGAAGCGGAGAAATCCGGAGCATGGGTGCCGGTTTCAAGGGCAGCATGCGCCGGAGCGGTGGTCAGGGCGCCGGCGAGGGCGACAGCGCAGAAAGCGGTCGTTGCAGAAAAGCGGCGCATCGGGGTGGTGTATCCCTGTCAGAAAAGCGGGCGGAAAGGCCCGGAAAACGGATCAATATGCGCCGGGCGGAACCACAACGCACGGAGAACCGTGCGACAGACGGCGACAGGCTGCAACTGCATTTTCATGCGTCAGACCGGTCAGGCGGGCGCGATAGAGATGCGACCGTCCCCCCTTCACGCTTTCAACCTGCGATCGGGCCGAGGCCACCACGACACCACCTTTGCTGTGGGCTTCGGCGGTGGCGATGCCTGCCTGCTTCGCATTGGCGAAGGCGCCGACCTGAATGGCCCAGTTGCCCGTTGCCGCTCTGGACGACGCGGAAACTGCCGGAAGGGAAATGCGGGGCTGCACCCGGCTGGCTGGCATGACGGCCATGATCGGCTGAGGCTGCAGGTGATGCCCGATCGGGATTTCCTGCGCTGTAACCCGGTTGTCCGCGACCTCATCATCGGGAACGGAAACCTGTCGGACGGCGGGTGGGGCAGGTGTCTGTGTAAAGCCACGCGCGGCCCAGGCTGCGCTGATGCTCGCTGGGGCTTCGGAGCCTGTGGCGGATGCGACCTGGACCGGAGCCGTCTGGGGCGTCGTGACCGAGGTATCCGAATCTGAATCATTAGAAGATGTGTCAGAAGACGTGTCGGCGGCTTCCCTGTGATTCCATGCCGCGCTGACGGCTGCTCGCTCAGAAGCCGAGGTCACCGGGGCTATGTCTGCCGATTGTGTGTTCTGGGCCAGCATGACCTGGGAGTTGGGATCATGCTGGGCGACCAGAAGGTCGGCCGCGGAGCGATTGTGTGGCGTGATGCCAGCGATATGCGGGCCGATGGCAGCCACATAGCGGCGCGTTTCGCGGGGCAGGGCGCGGCCCCGGCGGAGATAGCGGTCGAGGCTTCCGGGCCCGTCGTTATAGGCCGCGAGAAAGCCGGGAGATCCGTAGATGTCATACATCTGCCGGAGATAAGCCGTCCCCGCGAGGATGTTGTCGTGCGGATCGTAAGGATCTTCGCCGAGCCCGTATTGCTGGCGCATGTCGTCATAGGTTGGCGGCATGAGCTGAAGAAGTCCCATCGCGCCGGGAACCGAGGTGATGAAATTGCCGTTATGGTCGAAAAGGTGTCCGCCGGATTCCTGCTGCATGACGGCCCGGATCCAGGCCTCGGGCACATCAAAGCGGTTGGAGGCTTCCTGGATGTAAGGCCCCCAGGGATCGCTGGGCGGGCCGGGGGGAGCGTAATAGGATTTCGCGTGAGCGCGGTAATTCGCCGCTTCCTGTGAAACCGGAAGCTCCGATCCGCCGCCCATGTCAGCATTGTTGCCGGCGCAGGCGGCGAGCAGTCCGACCAGACCCAAAGCAGCACCTGCTCGGATGAGAGACAGGGTGCGGACAGTGGTCCGGAACGGAAAGACGGGTCTGGGCATCGGGTCTGGGCACCTGAGGAAAACTTGTCTCAATGTGACAAGCATACACGGGGATTACGGCGAAACTAGGAAAAAGGGCTCTGCAGAACAGATTTTCTGACAGGGAACGGCTTACGGAAAGAAGTGTAGCGGAGATTCATTTCCCGAATATGAACTTCCTCCGCCCGCCTTCTTGCCGGGGGTGGGGGGATCGGGTAGGCGGACGATATGAGTGTACCTTCTCCAGCTTCAGATGTCGCACGTAACGATGCGCCGCACAGGCAGGTCAGTCGTGACGCTCTGCGGGGCAGTCCTGCGGCCCGGGCCTGGGCTGACTGGAAGGAAACACGGCGTCTGTGGAGGCTGGGTGTCAGGCTGGGCTGGCTCGATATCCGGCTCCGGTACCGCGGGTCCGCACTGGGGCCGTTCTGGCTGACCATTACCTCTGCCCTGATGGTCGCCTCGATGGGGGTGCTCTACAGCAAGCTGTTTCACATGCAGCTTGCGTCCTATCTGCCGTTCCTGTCGCTGTCGCTTACGCTGTGGAGCGTCGGGTTCTCCAGCCTGATCCAGGAATCCTGCACCTGCTTCCTTGATGCCGAGGACATGGTGCGGTCTGTCCGGCTGCCGTTCCTGCTGTATGCGGTGCGGGTCGTGGTGCGCAATGCGATCGTCTTCGCCCACAACATCGTCGTGCCGCTTGGCGTGTTCGCCCTCTATCATCTCTGGCCGGGGATGGACGCCCTTCTGGCGATCCCCGCGCTTGTGCTGTGGGGGCTGGACGGTTTTGCCGCCTGTATGCTGTTCGGTTCGCTCTGCGCGCGTTTCCGCGATGTTGCGCCGATCATCGGCGCGCTGCTGCAGATCGTGTTCTATGTCACGCCGGTCATCTGGATGCCGCAGCAGCTCGGACCCAGGGCAGCTTATCTGCTGTACAATCCGTTCTATCCGCTGCTGGAAATCGTGCGCGAGCCTCTTCTGGGGCATGCGCCGTCCCTGCAGATCTGGGGCATTGCGCTGGCCACTAGCGTCGTGTTCTGGCTGATTGCCGTGCGGTCATTCATCCGGGTGCGGTCGCGCCTGGTTTTCTGGATCTGACATCATGGCTCATATCCGTCTTGTAGACCTGTCCCTGTCTTTCCCCGTACTCCACGGCGGCTCTCGCTCCCTGAAAAAGACCCTGCTGTCCCGTGCCCGAAGCACTGTGGCCGGGAAGACGGAAGCGGTCGGCGGCCGGATGCGGATGAGCGGTAATGCAACCGAAGTCGTGGAAGTCCAGGCTCTCTCCAAAGTCAGCTTCACGATTGGGGAGGGGGAAAGGGTCGGCCTCGTCGGGCATAACGGCGCGGGAAAATCGACGCTGCTGCGTGTTCTGGCCGGGATTTATGAAACGGATGATGGGATTTTGGATATCGAAGGCGATACCCACGCCCTCATCGATCCGAAAGCCGGGATGAACAGCGAACTCACGGGGCGGGAAAACATTCAGCTCTTCGCCTGCCGGATGGGGCTGAGCCGGGCTGCAACGCAGGAGCTGGAAAAGGATGTGGAGGCGTTCTCCGATCTGGGGGCGTTTTTCGATCTTCCGGTGCGGCTCTATTCCTCGGGCATGTCCATCCGGCTCGGGTTCGCGCTGGCAACGGTACCGCGCTCCCGCATCCTGCTGATGGATGAATGGTTCATGGCCGGTGACCAGAAGTTCCAGGACAAGGCCAGAGCGCGGCTGGAAGGGATGGTCGATGCGGCTGAGATCCTGGTCGTGACATCCCATGCGCTGACGGTTCTGCGTCAATGGTGCACGCGCATCATCTGGATGGAGAGCGGGGAAGTCCGCATGGACGGGCCGGCTGCGGATGTGCTGGACGCCTATGAGGCAGCGGTGGCGGCAACGCCCGTCTAGGGTGTGCTTCGGCAATGCGGTGGCGGCGGAGTTGGTATCCGATCTCGCGTGGAGTAGGCTGCCTCCCGGTTTTGACATTCAGGGAGACAGTTCATGTCTTATGCCGCCATTGACGCCGCGCGCGTCGCCAAAGCGTCCGAGTCCGCTCTGCAGACCTTATCGACCGTCAAGGAAACGTCCGAGGCTCACCAGCGCAAGACGATCATGATCGAGCGCATTCACGCCCTCGCCAAGGCTGCGGCCGAAACGAAGGACTGCAATGCCATCACGCTGACCTCCGAAGAGTTCTGGCTGATTTCCAAGAACTGGTGACCCGGCGGGCGGCGGGGCGTGTGCTCTGCCGCCCTCAGCCGTTATAGGAGGCGAGTTCGATCAGATTGCCGTCCGGGTCGCGGCAATAGACGGACGTGATCGGACCCAGCGCCCCCAGACGCGCCACCGGGCCTTCGACGATCTCCACGCCGCATTTTTCCAGATGCCGGACGATATGTTCGCTGGCGATGGCTGTCGTAAAGCACAGGTCTGACGTTCCCGGCGCGGCATCGCCTGCCGTTTCCCAGCCTTCCGAGCCTTCGGGACGCAGATTGATCTTCTGCCCGCCAAAGCTCAGGGCCACACGGTTGTTGCGGCCGTATTCGTCGATATCCATCCCCAGAACACGCTGATACCAGGACGCAGACAGGGTCCGGTCCCGGACGGTCAGCACGATATGGTCAAGGCGATCGACGGTAAAGCGCATGGGGATCCCTCATGAGAGCGACGTTCCGGCCAGTATAGGCCGGAAAAACACTGTCTGGCCAATCCGTTTTCGAAATCCCGCAGGGCGGATGCTCAGGTCGGCGGCCGCTTGCGGAATGCGGCCAGGCTGACGACTTCCGCATCTTTCTTCACGTCTTCGGACGAAGCCGTTTCCGGCTGGACCTCAGGATGGTGGGCGGGATCGATATCGTCCGGCTCCACGGCGCCTTCAGGGATCTCGACGTCTTCATCCTCCTCCAGCGGGGAATGGCTGAAGCGCAGCGCCATGCGGATATGGGGATCGGCAAAAGCCGTGATGGCGTTCACCGGGATGCACAGGATGCTGCCAACGCCGCCGAAGGACAGGCCAACGGAAATCACGTTCTTCTCGCGGTCCAGCGCCAGATCCCAGAACTGGTGCTGAAGGACGATGGTCATCTCTTCGGGATACTGCGCCCGCAGACGGGTCGGGATGATGACATCCGGGCGGTTCGTGCGGAATGTCAGATAGAAGTGGTGGGCGCCCGGCAGGCCTTCAGCCGCGACATGCTCGATCGCACGGAGCATGACTTCACGATAGGCGTCTTCCACCCAGTCATCATAAGGGAGAAGGCTCTCGGGAAGCTCGTGCTCGAAGCCGTCCTGGCCGTTGTGATCGTCGTCGCTCATGGTCGCAAGCCTGATGTTTCGGTCAACTTGCTCAGGGATGCGACAGACGGGCGCGGATGGCAAGCCGTCTTTGCTGTGAATGTCGGGGACATGATGAGGTGGGAGGGCTTCTGTTGCCCGGTGCCCTCCCGAACCGCGCTTATCGCTTATGCAGCGACAGCGAGCACCTCTGAGTTATCGTTGGCACTTGTAAGTTTAGCCCGATGACGGTGGTACAATGCCGGGCAAAAGATAAGTCTTTACCATGCGTGTCGAGCCTGTTTCGTCCCCACAGACCCCTTTTGCGAGGGGTTGTTTTTGGTGGAGACGCCGGGCACTGCCCCCGGGTCCACAACACTTATTTCACTTACCGTTTATCGCCATAGCCGGGGACGAACCCCTTGCACTGCTGAACATAGGAGTGCGCGTGTCCGGTCGCAAGGGAAAAGGCGGGGATGAAAAAAATTAAGCCTCCGGAATCGTGTCAATCCGATTCATTCGGATGACGCCGGGCAAAAGCCCATGCTAAAGCCGCCGCCATGGCACTGACATCCGAACAGCGCGCTGAAATCGAAGCGCAGCGCAGCGAACCCCAGCTGACCTCCCGTCCGACCGTGGCGGCGATGGAAAACCTGCTTTTTACACCTTTCGAGGTGCTGGATCATGGTTTCCTGCGCGTCGTCGACTATATGGGCGATGATGGTGCGGTCGTGCAGGCTGCGCGGGTGTCTTACGGCCGCGGGACGAAGAAAGTGTCCGAGGATGCGGGGCTGATCCGCTATCTGATGCGTCACCGTCATTCGACACCGTTCGAGATGTGCGAGATCAAGTTCCATGTGAAGCTGCCCGTCTTCGTGGCACGTCAGTGGATCCGTCATCGCATGGCGAGCGTGAATGAGTATTCGGCGCGCTATTCCATTCTGGACCGCGAGTTCTATCTGCCGGCGATGGATCAGGTCGCCGCACAGAGCAGTTCGAACCGGCAGGGGCGGAGCGACGCTCTGGATGCCGATACGGCGCATCAGGTTCTGGAGATCCTGCGCCGCGATGCCAGCCAGTGCTATGATGACTACGAAAGCCTTCTGAATCCGGAAGGCACAGGTCTGGCGCGTGAGCTCGCGCGGATCAACCTGACTCTGAACACCTATACCCAGTGGTACTGGAAGATCGATCTGCACAATCTGATGCACTTCCTGGCCCTGCGGGCTGATCCGCACGCGCAGTATGAAATCCGCGTCTATGCGGAAAAGATGATCGAGATTCTCAAGGCGTGGGTTCCGGCAACGGCAGCGGCCTTCGAGGAATATCGTCTCGGAGCTTTCACGCTTTCTGCCGGTATGCTGAAGGTGGTGCGCCGCCGTCTGGCTGGTGAAACGGTCACACAGGAAAATTCCGGCCTGACCAAGCGCGAGTGGTCGGAAATGGTGGCGGTTCTGGATGGCGCATCCTGATCCCGCTCCGGGACCAGCCGGAAACGATCTCGAACGCCTGATGCTTGCCGCAAGAGAAGCACAGGCGGCCAATCCAGTCGAAGATGCACCAGAAAGAACGCCAAATCTATTCCTGTGGGCGGCAATAGCTATTGCTCTTGTTCTGACATCTCTGGCCATTCATTTTTTCTGGCCTGCGTCGTAAAATATTCATGACTGTAAACGTCAGGTAAAAGCAGATTTTCTTGTCTGTTTTTATTTGCGTGGGTTTTTTGAGAGATTCAGACCGAATTCGTGTGACTCTCATCACAACGGCTGCGGATTTTTTTACGAACAGAGTTATCCACAGGCTTGGAGTCTCTCTTTGAGGTGGTTCGATTCGGGCTGATTCTCGGGGTTCTGTTTCTAAGCCTCTGATTTGGTTTGATAATTTTATCTACGAATCGTGGGGGTAATCCGATTCTCAGCACAAAGTTGTCAAGAGTATTCTGGGAATACCCACATTCCACCCTCTGCGATTACGATACTTGTGCATTACTGATTTTCAGGGGGGCATGGAGCCCATGGCCTTGGAAAGGCTGGAGCTTTAGCCTGCAAGTCCCGGTTTGAACAACATTTTCCAGTCGCCCGGGGTATTGGCCGCTTTTTGGAAAAAGCTGGTGCCGGGTGAGGGATTTGAACCCCCGGCCTTCGGTTTACAAAACCGCTGCACTACCACTGTGCTAACCCGGCATCAGCAGTGCGGCTTTTTCCATGCCGGGGCGTATCAGGTCAAGCTTCGGAGAGCGATTCTCTGTGCCGGTGCAGGATTTTAGTGCGGGATGGGAGTCATCAGGTCTGCGGGTGGGGGCAGATGCTGAGAGTCCTGCGTGAAGCCGTAACCATCGGAAGACAGGCCACGATGCGTGACCGTCTGGGAGCAGGCCCCCAGTGTCAGGCAGGCGCCGATGAGAAGAAGACGGATCATGGCCGTTCTTTCGTGCTGTGTTCGGAAGACAGGGAGCGGGCCACAGCCTGCGCGAGCCTCGTATAGGCCTGTGCGGCTTCGCTCTGTGGTGCGGAAAGGATAATCGGGCTTCCCTCATCGCCACTTGCGCGGATATCGGCCAGCAGCGGGATTTCCGCCAGGAACGGGACCCCCATTTTCTCTGCTTCGGCCTTGGCGCCCCCATGTCCGAACAGTTCCGTGCGATGGTTGCAGTTCGGGCAGCAGAAATAGGACATGTTCTCGACGACGCCGAGGATCGGGGTTTCCATCCGTTCGAACATGGCCACACCGCGCCGTGCATCCAGCAGCGCGATATCTTGGGGTGTGGAGACGATGACCGCGCCACCGGCAGCAAGCTTGGGACCAAGCTTCTGGGCCAGGGTCAGCTGGGCGTCTCCGGTGCCGGGCGGCATGTCGATCACGAGGACGTCGAGTTCGCCCCATTCGACTTCACCCAGAAACTGCGTCAGGGCGCCCATGACCATCGGGCCGCGCCAGATCATGGCCTGGTTCTCGTCTACCAGATAGCCGATGGACATGCTTTTCAGGCCCCAGGCTTCGATCGGCAGGATCGTCCCGTCCACGACTTCCGGGCGGGCGTTGCGTCCCAGCATCCGGGGCAGGGACGGGCCATAGATGTCTGCGTCGAGAAGGCCGGTTTTCAGGCCCTGCTGGGCCAGCCCGACCGCTAGGTTGACGGCCGTAGTGGATTTGCCGACGCCGCCCTTGCCCGATGCGACCGCAATGACGGCCTTGACGCCGGGCAGCAGCGTTTCAGGCGCATGCCGGCTCGCGGCATTGCGGCGTTTGTCGCCCAGATTGAAAGGCCGGTGCCCGCCCCCCTGAGCCGGGCCATTGGCGGCGGCTGGCGTTGCGGGACGATGTGACGTGAAGGACAGCGTGGCGCCCGTGATGCCCGGCAGGCTCGCAATCGCGGCTTCGACGCGCGGCCGCAGTGGCTCCACGCGCGAGGCATTGTCGCGCGACGTCGCCAGCGAGACATGGGCATGACCGTTGCGGACCGACACACTCTCCAGCGCGGCAAAGGACAGGACGTTCGAGCCCTGGGCGTCCTGCTCACTTTTCAGGATGTCGGTAATGCGGGTCTCGGCGCTGGGAAGATTGGTCTCGGAGGAGCCGGGCGGCATGTCGTTGGGGGGCGTGGTGTCAGTCATGCCGGGCTCTCATCAGGGGAATATCGTATCGGAAAGGACTCTGACCCTAGCATGACCGGGCCGAAAACGCATCCTGAACGGCGGGATGGTGACGAAGGACCACGTTCTGCGTTAGCGTGCAGGTATGAAAAACCTGCTCGCCCGTTCCGGCGCCCGTCGTGCTGCCTGTCTTGCTGTTTCCGGTCTGGCCCTGTCCCTTTCGGGGGGCTGGAGTGTGGGCCCTGCCTTTGCCCAGAGCGCGCCGCCGACCTCAAGCCAGCCGTCTTCGGTGCCGACCCCGGCGCCGCGTTCCGTGCCGTCGAGCTTCGCGGATCTGGCGAACAGGCTGCTTCCCTCGGTCGTGAACGTCTCGACATCCGCGGTGCTCAAGCCGTCAAAGAATGACGACAAGGGCCCGGATTCCAGCGATCCTGACGGCCCGCAGGTGCCCCCGTTCCAGCCGGGCTCCCCGCTGGAAAAGTTCTTCCATGATTACCTGAAGCACAAACCGGCTCCGAACCAGCCGCCGCGCCGTCAGCAGGCTCTGGGCTCGGGCTTCATCATCGATGCGTCCGGCATCATCGTGACGAACAACCACGTCATCGAAGGGGCGGATCAGGTCAGCGTGACGCTTCAGGACGGGACGGAAATGCCGGCGCGGATTGTGGGGCGGGACAGTCAGGTCGATCTGGCGGTGCTCGAGGTCAAGCCGAAGCATCCGCTTCCGACCGTTCCGCTCGGGCAGAGCGACAAGGCGCGGATCGGGGACTGGGTTCTGGCGATCGGCAATCCGTTCGGCCTGAACGGAACCGTGACGGCGGGCATCATTTCCTCGCGTGGGCGAAACGTCGAACACGGGCTGTATGACGACTACATCCAGACTGACGCGGCCATCAATCGCGGCAATTCTGGTGGTCCGCTGTTCAACCTGTCCGGCGAAGTCATCGGCATCAACACGCTGATTTATGGTGGTGCGGGCGGCGATTCCATCGGCATCGGCTTTGCCATTCCGGCTGATGATGCGCGCGGGATTATCGACCAGCTCCGCCGCACGGGGCATGTCTCCCGTGGCTGGATGGGGCTGAAGTTCCAGGATGTGACGAACGACATCGCGGAGACGCTCGATTTCCACAAGCCGGACGGTTCCAACGGCAAGGGCACGCTGATTTCGGAGATCGATCCGAAAGGCCCTGCTGCAAAGGCCGGTCTTGAGGTTGGCGACATCATCACCCGCGTGGGCGATCAGGACGTGACCGGCCAGACCATGCCGCGCATCATCGCGTCCATCCTGCCTGGTGCGAAGGCGCAGTTGACCGTCTGGCACAAGGGGGCGCTCAAGACGCTGCCGATTACGCTGGGTCAGTCGCCTACGCCGCCGGACATGCCGCCTTCGGACACGCATCAGCCCGAACATCGTCATGCGGCACTGGGCGAGCTGGGCGTAACGGTCAGTTCGATCGATGCGGATACCCGCACGCAGTATGCCCTGACGGACGATCAGCGCGGCGTTCTCGTCTCGCGTGTCGAGGTCGGAAGCCCCGCCGCATCGCGCGGGATTGCGGAAGGGAACGTCATCACGCAGGTCGGGCAGGACCAGATCAACACGCCGGACGATTTCGCCAAGGCGGTGCAGCGTCTGCATGACAGCAAGAAGACGGAAGTGCTGCTGCTGGTGCAGGATGATGACGGCCTGCGCTGGGTGCCGGTGCCCTTCCTTGGGAACTGAGGCCGTCCCCCTGCGCTGAAAGCTGCCATGAACCTTCTGACACGTCTGAGCCGGAAATGGCTGTCCGTGCCGCCCCGACACAGCAGATGGCGCGAAGTGATGCGCCCCGCGACGCGCCAGACCATCCGCGTTCTGGTGTCGGTTGTGGTCGCGTGGATCGTGGGTTCGCTCATGCATCTGCAGGAAACGATCTGGGCGCTGGTGACAGCGCTGATCGTCACGCAGTCCAGCATCAGCCAGACCATGACGACGGCGCGGGACCAGATCAGCGGCACGCTGATCGGCGCGCTGGCCGGTGTCTGCGCGGTGGTGCTGGAAATCACGACGGGCCTGCGTTGGCTTCCGTTCTGGATCATGCTGGCCCCGCTGGTGTTTCTGACAGCTATCCAGCCGACGCTGCGTTTTGCCTGCATTACGCTGATGATCGTGTATCTTTTCCCGAGCCAGGGCAGCCCGTTCCTGCCCATGATCACGCGGCTTCTGGCCATCGTGGTGGGTGTTGCGGTCTCGATCGTGGTGTCGTTCTTCATCCTGCACAGCAGCGCGCGCAAACAGGCCTTCCATACGGCCGCGCGCCTGTTGCGTCGCATGGACCAGCTTCTCAAGAGCGCGCTCGACCAGAATACAGGCTGGGCGGCGATCGAGCGCCAGAATGATGACTGCGTGGCCCTGCTGACGGAACTGGAAGACGCCGTGACCGAGGCACGGCGCGAGCGCTGGAAGGAACTGGAAAAGCGCGATCCGGTTCTGGCGGCACTTCCCAGGCTGATGCGGCGGCTGCTGAACGACACGATGCTGGTGGCACGCGCCATTGCGACGGGGCGTGCGGCAGGGAACACAGGCCTGCTGCCCCTGTACAAGGGGCTGAGTCATGCGCTGCGGGCGCTGGCACATAGTTGTGAAGAGCAGTTGCGTGCAAAGCGGAACCAGCACGAACAGCAGTCCGAAGACGATGAAATCCTCGAGCTTCTGCCTCGGCTGGAAGAGCAGACCCGCCCTGAGATGCGCTTTGTGATGTCCCTGTTCCGCGAGGATCTCGAACGGGCCGTCGGAGTGGTCATGCGCTCCGATGCGAGCGCCGCAAAAGGCCTCTGAACAGGCCGTCCCGCGGCTAGCAGCCAGGGGGCGGAATGGCTCCTGTTGAAACCGTCATTCGGTTTTTACGTTGTTCCGGGGCTATGATGGCACATGCCCGGCCTTGTCGGTCCCCGTCAGCGACCGGCCCGAAACCACGGAGAATTCCATGATTACGCGCGAAACCCTCAAGTCTCTTCCTGCCAATGTCCAGGCTCCCCCCTATGACATCGACGGAATCAAGCCGGGGATCGTGCATTTCGGCGTGGGTAACTTCTTCCGGGCCCATGAGGCGTTCTATGTCGAGCAGATCCTTGAGCACGCTCCGGACTGGGCGATCGTTGGTGTTGGCCTGACGGGCAGTGACCGCTCGAAGAAAAAAGCCGAGGAATTCAAGGCTCAGGACTGCCTGTATTCCCTGACCGAGACGGCACCGTCCGGCAAGAGCACGGTGCGCGTCATGGGCGCGCTGCGTGATTATCTGCTGGCGCCGGCTGATCCGGAAGCCGTGCTGAAGCATCTCGTTGATCCGGCTATCCGTATTGTCTCCATGACGATCACGGAAGGCGGCTACAACATCAACGAGACGACCGGTGCCTTCGATCTGGAGAATGCGGCAGTAAAGGCCGATCTTCAGAATCCGGAAAAGCCGTCCACCGTTTTCGGTTATGTCGTGGAAGCCCTGCGCCGTCGCCGGGATGCCGGTGGCAAGGCGTTTACGGTCATGTCCTGCGATAACCTGCGCCATAACGGCAATGTCGCCCGCAAGGCTTTTCTGGGTTACGCAAAGGCGCGCGATCCCGAACTCGCGAAGTGGATTGAGGAAAACGCGACCTTCCCGAACGGCATGGTCGATCGCATCACCCCGACCGTCTCGGCGGAAATCGCAAAGAAGCTGAACGCGGCCAGTGGGCTGGATGACGACCTGCCGCTGGTGGCCGAGGATTTCCATCAGTGGGTGCTGGAAGACCAGTTTGCCAATGGTCGTCCCCCGCTGGAAAAGGCAGGCGTGCAGTTCGTCGATGACGTGACGGACTGGGAACACGTCAAGATCCGGATGCTGAATGCCGGTCACATCACGCTCTGCTTCCCGGGTATTCTTGTCGGATACGAGAACGTGGATGACGCGATCGAGGACAAGGATCTGCGCGGCAACCTTGAGAACTACCTGAACAAGGACGTCATCCCGACCCTGAAGGCACCGCCGGGCATGACGCTTGAAGGTTACCGAGACAGTGTCATCAGCCGTTTTTCCAACAAGGCCATGTCTGATCAGACGCTGCGGATCGCGAGTGATGGCTGCTCCAAGATCCAGGTGTTCTGGACGGAAACCGTGCGCCGGGCCATCGAAGGCAAGCGCGACCTGTCGCGGATCGCGTTCGGGATTGCATCCTATCTCGAGATGCTCCGCGGTCGTGACGAGAAGGGCGGGACGTATGAATCGTCCGAGCCGACTTATGGCGAGGCCCAGAAGAAGCTGGCCAAGGCCGATGATTTTGAAAGTGCGCTGAAGCTTCCGGCCTTCGATGGCTGGCGTGATCTGGACACGTCGGAGCTGGACCAGAAGGTTATCGCCCTGCGCCAGGTCATCCGTGAGAAAGGTGTGAAGGCCGCCATCCCGGCCTGATCCTCTTCTTCAGGGCACAAAAAAACCGCGCTCCGGGAGGGGCGCGGTTTTTTTGTGGAGAGATTTTTGAGGTCAGATCTGTCCCATCAGGACAAGGATCACGACGATGACCACGATCAGGCCGAGGCCGCCGGAGGGGTAGTAGCCCCATTTCGAACTGTACGGCCATGACGGCAGCGCACCGATCAGCAGGAGGATCAGGATTACAAGAAGAATCAGTCCCATGGCACGTCTCTCTTGCCGGTTGAGACTGGTCTACGCTTCCGGGTGACTGAAAGTTTCCGCAGGATTGCGAAAGATCAAAGCTGCCGGTCGCGCTTGATGCGGTCCCAGGCGGCATTGATGCGGGCCACCCGGTCCTGCGCACGCCGGCGCTCTGCTTCCGACATGGGCTTCTGCGCCAGAACATCCGGATGGTGCTCGCGGATGAGGGTGCGCCAGCGCATGCGGATTTCCGTATCGGTCGCGCTGCGGGGGATGCCGAGAATGCGATAGGCGTCCGGCTCGTTCCCGCTGGCGGCGCGGCTGTTGCCGCTTTCCGCCCGGTCCCACGCACCTGGCGGCAGGCCGAATGCCCGGTGCACGCGCTGCAGGAAATCGATTTCCTTCGGGTGAAGTTCGCGGCTTGGTCCGACATCGGCACGGGCGATGCGGAATAGTGCCGTCATGAGGTTCTCAAGGGGCGCCGTGTTATCGGCATAGGCCTTGCCCATTTCGCGGGCATACATCTCGAAATCGTCCGTCCGGTCGCGGGCGCGATCGAACAGCATGCCGACTTCCTTGACGTTATCGGGCGGGAACTGGAAGCAGGTCTTGAAAGCGTTGATTTCGTGCCGGTTCACCGGCCCGTCGATCTTCGCCAGTTTCGCGCACAGGGCGACAAGGCCGATGGCGTAAAGCTGATCGCGCTTGCCCAGGGCCGCAGCGATCTTGGCGGCGCCGAAAAAGGCCGCGCTGTTGGGATCGGGACGGCCATTCGCGGGGAAACGCTCGCTCCAGCCGCCCGTCGAGGGCTTGAGTAGCGAACCGTTATCGGCCGCATGTCCCAGCGCTGCGCCCATCAGTGCTCCGAAAGGACCACCAACCGCGAAGCCCGCGACACCACCGAACATCTTGCCCCAGATAGCCATGTCATCAATCTAGCACGCCCGCTCACAGCGGCAAATGACAGATCGCAGGCAGGGTGCTCCGCATGGACCAACCGTCCTGGCCTGCGGTGTGGTATAGGGCGGGAATTACGAACTTATCGCCGTCTCATGCTTTTGAGGCGCAGGTTCTTCTGCTCGTTTCATGACGGATATTTTCATGCCTACCCCGATTCAGACTGCCTCTTTGACCCCTTTCCGCTCTGATGACGAGCTGATGGATCTTCTGATCCAGCGTCTGCCCGAGCGGCTGCAGAAAGTGCTGAACTGGCTGCGGGTGCCGGATCACAAATGGGTCCGGATTCCGGCGGGCGTGCTGTTCATGCTGGGCGGCGTTCTGTCCATCCTGCCTGTTCTGGGTCTGTGGATGCTGCCGGTCGGCGTGATGCTGCTTTCGCAGGACATTCCTCTCTTCCGCCAGCTTCAGGGCCGCGTCCTGCGCTGGATCGAGCGCAAACATCCGGACTGGCTGGGCCTTCCGGCGGACAGCGCCGGGAGCTAACCAGCCGCCTGAATGCTTTTCTGAAGATGCATCAGTGCTGCAACCCGCAGGGCCGAGGCCAGCGGGCGTTCGGGCGGTCGCGCGGCATCGAGAGAGGCCACCAGAGACGCAAAGCTCTGCTGACGGGCTGCCGCCATCGCATCCAGTACCGTCCAGAATTCGCGTTCCAGCGCCACGGACGTCCGGTGTCCTGACAGAGACAGGCTGCGTTTGACGAGATCACTCATGCCGATTTTTCCTCAAGACGGGCCAAAGCCCATTGCGCGGTTTCGGACACATCCGGGTCCGGATCGTTCAGCAGATCCCGCGCGGCAGATGCGAGCGACGGATCGGCGGAGTTGCCGATCGCGATCAGGACGTTGCGCACGAAGCGGTTGCGCCCGATCCGCTTGACCGGAGAGCCGGAAAAGAACGTCCGGAAGGCCGCATCATCCAGCCGGACCAGTTCATCGAGCTTCGGGGCGACCAGCTCAGGCCGCGCCTGGAGCTTGATATGCCGTGCGCTTTCCGCAAAGCGGTTCCACGGACAGACGGCCAGGCAGTCATCGCAGCCGTAGATGTGGTTGCCGATTTTCGGCCGCAGCTCATGCGGGATCGGGCCTTTATGCTCGATCGTCAGATATGAGATGCAGCGCCGCGCATCCATCTTTCCCGGGCCTGTAAAGGCCTCGGTCGGGCAGGCGGTCAGACAGCGCGTGCAGGTGCCGCAGTTTCCGCCCGTGGGTTCTGACGGTGTCAGTTCCAGCGTGGTGTAGATCTCCCCCAGAAGCAGCCATGATCCGTGCTCACGCGAGACGAGACAGGTGTGCTTTCCCGTCCAGCCAAGATGCGCTTTTTCCGCTAGTGCCCGCTCGGAGACGGGAGCCGTATCGACGAAAACCTTCACCTGCGTCTCCGGGCAGCCCAGCTTCACGACGAACTGCGCCAGATGCTTGAGCATGCCCTTGATGACGTCATGGTAGTCCCGGTTGCGGGCATAGACGGAAATATTGCCGCATTCGGGATCGGTCGTCGGTCCTTCGGCAGGGGCATAGGACAGGCCGAGTGAAATCACGCTCCGGACTTCGGGCCACAGGGCCTGCGGATGAGCGCGTTCCTCGATCCGCGTTTCCATCCACTCCATCGTGCCATGATGGCCCTGCGCGACGAACTCCCGCAGGTTCCGAGCCACGTCCTGCCCGAGTTCCGCCTTGCAGAACCCGATCGCATCGAAACCCAGATGACGGGCATGCACCGCAATCCGGGCTTCAGGCCCTGTATCGGGTTTCGGGGAAGCAGGCATGGAAGGGACAGGTCTCGCCGGTGAACGGGGAGCCGTTATGCCATCAGGGAGGCAGACGGACCAGCTTTTCTGGTGTCCGGAACGGCTGATGCAGACAGGATTTGTCACGATCTGAAAATGGCTTGCCACGTCGGATGCGGGGCGGCATCGTCGCGCCATGCGACATCCTTTCTTTCGTGTTCTGCCCGCCGTTTTTCTGGGTATGACTTCTGCTCTGACGATGATTCCGGCTGTACATGCGGCTCCGCAGTCTGTTGCACAGGTTTATGACCGCATCCGGAACGATCCGGTCCGGCTGAATATGTTTCTCCGTGCCTTTCCGAAAGGGGCGGACCTGCACAACCATCTGGTTGGTGCTATCTACGCCGAAAACATGCTGGACTGGGCCGCGCATGATGGTCTGTGTGTGTCGCTGAAGGAGAAACGCATCCTCGACCATGCCTGCATGCATCCGGGCGAGGGTGAGTTTCCCGCCGCCGAGCTGTCGCATCGCGCGGAATCGGAAAATGTCCTGATCGATGCACTGTCCATGCGCGATTTCGTGCCCGCTCCTGGCGACGCCTCCGGGCATGACCATTTCTTCGCGACATTCGCCCGTTTTGGTGCAATCGAGGATGCGCACGCCGGAGACATGCTGGCTGAAGCGCGTGACCGTGCGGCCCGCGACCATATAACCTATCTGGAGCTGATGATTTCTCCCGGCATTGGCCCGATGATCGGGGCCGGATTCCATCATCCTCTGAAAGGCGATGACCTGCCTGCCGCGCACCAGGCGCTCATGCCGGAAATTCCAGCATTGGTGCAGAAGGCCCGGGCTGCGACGGACCAGATGGAAGCGCAGGCAAAAGACGTCCTGAAATGCGGAACTCCGCAGGCCCATCCGGGATGCACGGTGGCGGTGCGCTACCTGTTCCAGACCCTGCGCACATTACCGCCGCAAGCGGTCTATGCGCAGCTTGATGCCGGTTATGCGACCGTGAAAGCCGATCCGCGCTTTGTCGGGCTCAACATCGTGGCGCCCGAGGATGATCCAACCGCCATGCGCGATTATGACCTGCACATGCGGATATTCCATTTCCTGAACGGTGTCACTCCGGGCGTGAAGCTGAGCCTGCATGCCGGTGAACTGACAACCGGTCTCGTTCCCACGGAAGGTCTGCGTCATCATATCCGCGCCGCCATTGACGTGGCGGGAGCCAGCCGGATCGGGCATGGCGTGGACGTGGCGCTTGAGGACGATCCCGCATCGCTTCTGGCCGAGATGGCGCGGCGCCATGTGATGGTGGAAGTCAATCTGACCAGCAATGACGAGATCCTTGGCATCAGAGGCTCGGCCCATCCGTTCCCGCTCTATCGCCGGGCTGGCGTGCCCGTTGCGCTGTCCACGGATGACGAGGGCGTCTCGCGGGGAGACCTGACGCAGGAATATGTCCGCGCGGCCCAGACCTATGACCTATCTTATGCCGATCTGAAAACCCTGTCCCGCACCGGACTGGAATATGCGTTCGTGCCGGGGGAAAGTCTGTGGTCGGATCATCAGGCGGGGCAGTTCGTGCTCGCCTGCCGGACGCTGCCCGTCGTATCCGCTGCCTGCACGACTTTTCTGAAATCCAGCGAGAAAGCCCGGCTGCAATGGGCGCTCGAACAGCGGTTCGGGACCTTCGAAGCCACTGTCACACATGAGGGACTCTACCAGTGAAATCCGTCTCAACCGTTTTCGGGGCCGCGCTCCTGTCCCTCTGTGCCCTCGGTTCGGCCTCGGCTCACGCGCCGATCCCCGTGCGTGTTGTCGTCGTCACAACCTTCGAGATCGGCAAGGATACGGGGGACACGGCTGGCGAATACCAGAACTGGATCGAAAAACTGCCGCTGCAGAAGACGATTCCGGCACCCGGCACCGATCATGACGTGATGCATTACAATCCGGACCTGCATGTTCTGGGGATCGCGAGCGGCGAGGGACCGGAGCACATGGCATCCGCCATTACGGCCCTCGTGCTCGACCCGCGTTTTGATCTGCGCCATGCCTATTTCGTGCTGGCCGGGATCGGTGGGATCGATCCGAATTTCGGGACCATCGGCTCGGCCGTCTGGGCGCCGCGCGTCATTAATGGTGGCCTGTCCCATCTGGTGGACCCGCGCGAAATCCCTGCGTCCTGGCCGGATGGCTTCACGCCCGTACAGGGCAGCACACCGGATGAAAAGCCTCGTCCTCCGCTCCATTCCGGCATGGGGGACATGGAATACACGCTCGATCCGGCGCTGGTGCAGTGGGCCTATGGCCTGACGAAGGACATTTCCCTGCCGGATAATGACGGTCTGAAGGCCTCCCGCCTGCGCTATACCGGTTTTGCCGCAGCCCAGAAGCCGCCTTCCGTCCAGCTTGGCGACACGATCTCAGGCGAAACTTTCTGGGTTGGTGCGAAAATGAACCAGTGGGCCGAGCGCTGGGTGAAATACTGGACGGACGGGCAGGGCGTCATGGCAACGACTGCCGAAGAGGACGTCGCGTTCTGTCAGGCTCTGGCGCTACAGGGGAAGGCGGGACGCGTTGACCCGAAACGCGCACTGATCCTGCGGACGGCTAGCAATTTCGACATGCAGCCACCGGGCCAGACCGCCGCGCAGCTTCTGTCGGACGAAGCGCATGAGACCGGTTTCTCCGGTTTCCAGGCCTCGGTCGATGCCGCCTATACGGTGGGGAGCGTGGTCGTGAAGGAACTGGCGACGCACTGGGATCAGTATGAAAAGGCGCTGCCGACGGCCCGGTAAAAGCTGTGGTGTTCAGTCATGGTCAGGGTCGATCTTCCTGACTTCATGAACACCATCAATCGCGCCCAGTCCCGTAATGAGATGGGAAACGGGCCGCTTGCCATGAACCAGCATGGTCAGCGTCACGAGGCGTGGACGCGGAGCAGCGGGGGCCGTTCCTTCGCGATCCGCTTCATCCAGAAGCTGTTCAGCATTCCGGCTTTCTTCTTCGAGGCGCACGCCATCAATGGCAAAGCGCAGTTCCGTGCAGCTCACCAGAATGGTCCGCAGCAGACCGCGGCTGTCTTCATAGGAAATCGTCAGCTCGGTTGACTGTTCTCCCGAGCGCGGAAGCTGTTTCAGCAGTTTCGGAAACAGCACCATGACGATGAAATGCGCAACTGTCGTGGCAATGGCGAGAATGGGCAGCCCTGCACCACAGGCCATCCCCAGAGCTGCCGTGAACCAGATGGCCGCGGCCGTTGTCAGACCCCGCACGGCATCGCGGCGCATGAAAATCACGCCGCCCCCGATGAAGCCGATCCCCGAGACGATCTGCGCGGCCACGCGGGACGGATCCAGCACGATCCGCCCGGCATCGATGACGTCCATGAAGCCGTATTTGGAAATCAGCATGAACAGGGCGGCGGAAACCCCGACAAGCGTATGCGTCCGCAGACCCGCGCTTTTCTGCCGGATCTCACGTTCCAGTCCCACAAGGGACGACAGCACGAATGCGAGCGCCAGCTCTTCAAGCTGAAGCCTCCCTTCGCCCACCAGTCCCTGAGCCGTCAGCGTGATGAGATTGTGCATGCCGTGTCTGCTCCTTCTGCGAGGTTAACGCAGAGCGGCATGGGAATGTTGTGACAGTTTGTCGGGATCAGGCCGTAGTGCGGAGCTTGATGTGTCGTATTGCAGGGCTCTGCCCTGCACCCGGAAGGGGTCTTGACCCCTTCACCCCACTTCGTGAATCGGGATCAAAGGGACCGCGTCCCTTTGTGGGGTCTGGGGCAAAGCCCCAGCTTACAGGGCCAGATCCGGCATCGGCCATTCGTCTTCGGTCCAGTCGCCCTTGGCCCAGTCTTTCCGCAGTTTCACGGCCAGGGCGTCGAGCGTGCCGTCCACGATAGCGGCGCGGATCTGGCGCATCAGGCGCTGGTAATAGGCCAGGTTGTGCCAGGTCAGCAGCATCGGGCCGAGCATTTCGTTGGCGCGGAAAAGATGGTGCAGATAGGCGCGGCTGTAACGTCCGGCGACGGGTGTGTCGTCATGGGGCGTGAGCGGGCGTGTGTCGTCTGCGAAACGGGCGTTGCGCAGGTTGATCGTGCCGCGCTCGGTATAGGCCCGGGCGGTGCGGCCGGCGCGTGAGGGCATCACGCAGTCGAACATGTCCACGCCGCGCATGACCGCGCCCAGCAGATCATCCGGCGTGCCGACACCCATGAGATACCGGGCCTTGTCTTGCGGCAGCATCGGCGTGGTGAAGTCCAGCGTCGAGAACATCAGCTCCTGACCTTCGCCCACGGCCAGACCGCCGATCGCATAGCCTTCAAAGCCGATATCGGTCAGGGCCTTGATGGAATATTCGCGTAAGTCCCGCTCGGTCCCACCCTGCACGATGCCGAACTGCCCGTATCCCTCGCGCGCCACGAAAGCCTCGCGGGAGCGGGCGGCCCAGCGCATCGACATTTCCATGGATTTGCGTAGCACTTCCGGCGTGGCGGGGAGTGCAGGGCATTCATCGAATGCCATGGTGATGGTCGCGTCGAGTTTGAACTGGATGTCGGTCGAGATCTCTGGAGTCAGGCGGTGCTTGCTGCCGTCGATATGCGAACGGAACGTCACGCCATCTTCGTCGAGCTTGCGCAGCGCGCCGAGCGACATGACCTGAAATCCGCCGGAATCGGTCAGGATCGGGCCGGACCAGTCCATCATTTTGTGCAGGCCGCCCAGCTTCTGCACGCGGTCCGCCGTGGGGCGCAGCATGAGATGGTAGGTGTTACCCAGAACGATGCCCGCGCCCGTGGAGCGCACGGCATCCATCGTCATGCCCTTGACCGTGCCGACGGTTCCAACCGGCATGAAGGTCGGGGTGGGGACCGTGCCGTGGCGGGTGTGCAGATGGCCGGCGCGCGCCATGCCGCAGGTTGCTTCGGGCACCCAGGTCATTTTGGTAGCGTGATCGGTCTTGTGATCGCTCATGGCGCGCGCTCCAGCAGGCAGGCATCGCCATACGAATAGAACCGCAATCCGTTGGCGATGGCGTAGGCATAGGCCTCACGCATGGTCTCGGTGCCGCTGAACGCGCAGACGAGCATGAACAGCGTCGAACGCGGCAGATGGAAGTTGGTCATCAGCACGTCCACCGCCTTAAAGCGGTATCCGGGCTTGATGAAAATGGAGGTCTCGCCGCGCCATGGTGCCACGGTTCCGTCCTCACGGGCCGCGCTTTCCAGCAGGCGCAGGGACGTGGTGCCGACGGCGACGATCCGGCCGCCACGCGCACGGGTCTCGTTGATGGCGGCCGCGGTTTCGGCGTCGATTTCACCCCATTCCGCGTGCATCTTGTGCTCGGCGATGGTGGAGCGGACGGGCAGGAAGGTTCCCGCGCCAACATGAAGCGTCAGCGTCCGGCGCTGGATGCCTTTTGCATCCAGGGCTGCGAGCAGTTCAGGCGTGAAATGCAGGCCGGCCGTGGGGGCTGCTACAGCGCCGCGATACTGTGAGAAAATGGTGCGGTAATCCGCATCGTCCTGCTTTGTTGGGCCGAAAGGACGCTCAATATAAGGAGGGAGGGCCAGCGCGCCGACCCGTTCGAGGAACGCATCGAAGTCGTCTCCCTCGACCGAGAAGCGGATGCTGACCGCGCCGTCGCCTTCGTTCTCGACAACGGTGGCCGTGACCGGATCTTCACCAAAATGCAGGATGTCCTGCGGTTTCAGCTTGCGGGAATTGCGCGCCAGGGCATGCCAGCTTCCATCCGCCAGAATACGGTCGAGCGTCAGGCCGATCTTCGCCTCGCCGCGTGTGGCGGCAAGCTGGGCGCGGATGACGGCCGTGTTGTTGGCAATCAGCAGATCCCCTTCACGCAGGAAATCCGGCAGGTCGCGGATCACATGCGGATCAGGCGCCAGACCGGGCCGGACATGCAGCAGCGTTGCACTGTCACGCGGGCGGGCAGGCTCTGTCGCGATATGGTCGCGGGGGAGTTCGAAATCGAACGGGGCGAGATCATCCGTCATGGGGACGTTCTCTAGCAGGTTCGGCTCACATGAAAATGCCTTTTCGGGACGATCATTGCGGCTCGGGAAAATGCTGCGTCCTGATGGCGGGTTTCGCAAATGGATGGGCAGCGCCTGACGTCACCGGCTGCCCGCGGTGTTGAATCAGGCAGAGACGCTGAGCAGGTGGCTCGTATCGCTGCTGGAACCGGAGTTCGAGGAGCCGCCGGAGGTCGTCTCGGAAATGATGTTGCCCTGGGCGTCTTCGACAATGGTCGTCGTGGAGCCATCGGCGTTCAGCTTGGTCGTGGTGGTTTCCTGCGTGGACGACGTGCCGCTGGACGACGAGGACGAACTGGAAGAGGACGCACTGCTGGTGCTGTAAAGGCTGCTCATGGTGGAAGAGCCGATGGAGGAAATGCTGGTCATGAGGAAAAGACTCCGTGAGATAGGAACGAAGTCATTTTCGGATCAGAAAGTTAATAAAGGATAAGGACTCATGTAACCGAGTGATACGGATTGTGCAGGGATATGAACCGTGCATCTGTTACATTGACGGATGATCGCCTGTTACATCCGGAATAGATGCCCGTACCCAAAATCCGGATCTCATTTCATGCCGGGCAGTTTTTTTGCGGCCTGCCAGAGTGCTTCCATCGTCGGCAGGTCCTGTTCGGCCATGGTCTGCCCCTTCTCGGCCAGCATGGCTTCCATGGCTTCGAAGCGACGGGTGAACTTGTCATTGCTGCGGCGCAGGGCGGCTTCGGGGTCTATATCCAGCTTGCGCGCAAGGCTTGCGACCGTGAAGAGGACATCGCCCAGTTCATCCTCGATCCGGTCGCGGTCTCCGCCAATTTCGACTTTCAGCTCGTCGATTTCTTCATGAACCTTGTCGAGAATGCCGGTGGCGTCGTCCCAGTCGAAGCCCACGCGGGCCGCGCGGCGCGTCAGCTTGGCGGCGCGCATCAGGGCAGGCAGCGGCAGGGCAACACCTGCCAGCGTGCCATATTCGGCCTTGCGTTGGCGCTCGGCCTCCTTTTCCCGCTCCCAGGTATCGTCGTCGAGAGCCGCATCGCCGAAGACGTGCGGATGACGGCGCACGAGCTTGTCGGCAATCGTTCCCGCAACGGTCTCGAAGTCGAAGTGTCCGGCCTCCTCGGCCATCTGGGCCTGAAAGACGACCTGAAGCAGCAGGTCGCCCAGTTCGTCCGGAATGGCCTCGCGGTCGTCACGCGCAATGGCGTCCATGACCTCATAGGCTTCCTCGATCGCGAACGGGGCAATCGTCGCCGGGGTCTGCTCCACGTCCCACGGACAACCACTCTCGGGGTCGCGCAGGCGCTTCATGACATCCAGCAGGCGGTCGATCTGCCGTGGGGATGGCGGGGAGGACGGCCGGTCGGACTGGATCATGAGCGTTTCCTGTTGTGATCGTGTCTGCGCCCTGCATAGCGGTCCCGCCGCAGGGATGAAAGCGTCGGAAGGGTCTTGCGGGTGACAGTCCGCCATTCCCGACGTAAAACGACTGCCGGACGTTCAGGCACCTGCCGGGGCGGGACGGATTTGCAGACAGGGTGGATGGCGCATGGCACGCATTTTCATTGACGGGGAAGCAGGCACGACAGGTCTGGGCATCCGCCAGCGGATCGAGGCGCTTCCGGCCTCTTACGGTCTGGAAATCCTGTCCATCGACCCGGCGCTGCGCAAGGATACGGCAGCCCGCCGCTCCATGCTTGAGCAGGCCGATGTCGCCATTCTGTGCCTGCCGGACGATGCAGCCCGGGAAACTGTAGCGCTGGCGGAAGGGCTGGATGTCCGGATTCTGGATGCCAGCACGGCGCACCGGATCGCTGATGGCTGGGTCTATGGTTTTCCAGAAATGGACGCGGAACAGGCGGCTGCCATCAAGGCGGCGCGGTTTGTCGCCAATCCCGGCTGCTACCCGACAGGTGCGATCGCCCTCATGCGTCCGCTGGTCCGGGCGGGGCTGCTCCCGGCCGATCATCCTGTTTCGATCAACGCCGTTTCCGGCTATAGCGGGGCAGGGCGGATCGCGATTGAAGAGCATGAGAAAAACGGCGGTCCGGCTTTTTTCCTGTATGGGCTGAACCTCAAGCACAAGCACCTGCCCGAAATCCGGCACTATTCCGGTCTCACGCGCCAGCCGCTGTTTGTCCCCTCGGTTGGGCATTTTCCGCAGGGGATGATTGTCTCCATTCCGCTGCATCTGAAGGACCTGCCAGGGCAGCCTTCGGCCGCGGAACTGGAAGCCGTGCTTCAGGACGCCTATGCGGGATGTGAGCATGTGCGGGTTCTTCCTGCCGAGACGCAGCTTGTGGCCGACACCCTGGCCAATACCGACGGCATGGAACTGCGCGTCCATCATAATGGCGAGCAGGTCGTCCTGACGGCACGGCTGGATAATCTGGGCAAAGGGGCCTCGGGGGCAGCCATCCAGAATCTGCTTCTGATGCTGGGCCTGTAAGACGCGTCATCAGGCGGCATCAGTCTGCGGCCCGGATTTTGCAGCTCGGATTTTGCAGTCTGGCACTTTCGCCGGGAATGCATTAGGGTTCGGGCCGCCCGCGCGAGAGTGGCGGAACGGTAGACGCAGTCGGCTCAAAATCGACCGCCGAAAGGCATAGGGGTTCGAATCCCCTCTCTCGCACCATGAATGGTCATTCCCTGCCGGAATGGCCTCAGGACCGATCAGCCCGGAACGAGCATGTCCAAGCCGACTGTCAGACCCTCCCGCCCGTTCTTCTCCTCAGGTCCCTGCGCCAAGCGCCCCGGATGGTCGTTGTCCGGCCTGGATCAGGCCCTGCTGGGCCGTTCGCATCGTGCGCCGGAAGGCCGTGCGCGCCTCAGGGAAGTCATCACGCGCTCGAAAGACGTGCTCGGCATTCCGTCGGACTGGCGCGTCGGCATTGTCCCGGCGTCCGATACGGGCGCCGTGGAAATGATCCTGTGGGCGCTCGCCGGTGAGCGCGGGATCGACGTCCTGTCCTTTGAAAGCTTCTCCGGAACCTGGGCGCAGGATCTGCGCGACGTCCTGAAAATCGAGGATCTGCGCGTTCTGGACGCGCCTTATGGCGAACTGCCGGACCTGACGAAAGTGGACTGGACCCGCGATGTCGTGCTGACATGGAACGGCACGACATCGGGTGTCTGCATCCCGGATGCCAGCGCCATTCCGGCCGAACATGCAGGTCTGGTCATCTGTGACGCCACATCTGCGGCGTTTGCGATGGATCTGCCCTGGGATCGGCTCGATATCGTGACCTGGTCCTGGCAGAAAGCACTGGGTGGCGAGGCTGCGCATGGCATGGTGGCGCTGAGCCCGCGTGCTGCCGCCCGTCTGGCCCAGCCATCGCCGCGTCCGCTGCCCAAGATTTTCCGTCTGGCCAACAAGAAGGGCCTGATCGAAGCCATCTTCGAAGGCGATACGATCAACACGCCATCCATGCTCTGCGTTGAGGACGCGCTGGACGGTCTGCGCTGGGCCGAGCAGATTGGTGGTCTTTCCGCCCTGAAGGCCCGTTCGCAGAAGAATCTGGCCGCCGTGACGAAATGGATCGCGACAGCGGACTGGGTGTCCTTCCTGTCTGCCAAGGAAGAGATGCGCTCCAGCACGTCCATCTGCCTGAAAATCACGGCCCCCTGGTTTGAAAGTCTGTCGGCTGAAGCAAAGGGCAAGGCCGTCAAGCATCTGACGGGTCTCGTGGCAAAGGAAGGCGCGGGTTACGACCTTGCGTCCTATCGTGATGCCCCTGCCGGTCTGCGGATCTGGGGTGGTGCCACGGTCGAGACGGTCGATATCGAGGCGCTGCTGCCTTGGCTGGACTGGGCCCATGAGCAGACCCGTGCGGAGTTTTCGGTATGAATCTGTATTCCGAGACCCCGAGTGCTGCGCTCCTGCCGTCCGGATTTGCCGATCTTCTCCCCGGCGAGGCTGAAGCAGAAGCCCGTGGTATCGCGAGCGTGATGGAAGCCTTTTCCCGTCACGGCTATCAGCGCGTCCGTCCGCCCCTGCTGGAATTCGAGACGTCGCTGCTTGGTGGATCGGGCGAATCCCTCGCACCCCAGACCTTTCGTCTGATGGATCCGAACTCGCATCGCATGATGGCGCTGCGTCCGGACATGACGACGCAGATCGCCCGCATTGCGAGCATCCGCCTTCAGGACGCGCCGCGTCCGCTGCGGCTGTCCTATTCGGGCAGTTGCATCGTGGTCGGCACGCCAGGCCGCGAAGCTGACCGCCAGATTTCTCAGGCCGGAATCGAACTGATCGGCCCGAACAGCGCGCAGGCCGATGCGGAAGTCATCGCACTCGGCGCGAAGGCGCTCGCCGAACTCGGGATCGAAGGCGTGTCCTTCGACCTGTCCATGCCCGCACTGGCTCTGGGTCTGATCGAAGGCGTCATTCCCGAAGCTGATCGTGAACCGCTGCTGCATGCGCTGGACCGCAAGGATGCCAGCGCCGTGGCTGAGCTTGGTGGCCCGATCGCCGGGATGCTGGCGGTCATGCTGCGCGCCGCCGGGCCTGCCGACCGTGCGCTGGATCTGCTGGCGGAACTGGATTACCCAAATGACGTCGTCGGGCATTTTGAGCGTCTGGCAGCATCCGTAGCGGCAATCCGCGAGCGCAACCCCGATCTGCGTCTGACGATCGATCCCGTCGATTTCCGTGGATGGCGCTATCATACCGGACTGTGTGTGACGGTGTTCTCCACCAGTTCGCGTGAGGAACTGGGACGTGGCGGCCGCTATCTGGCCGGGCAGGAGCCTGCCTGTGGCCTGACGCTTCGTCCGCAGGCCCTTCTGCGTGCGGCCCCGGTGTCTGCGTCGCGTCCGCGCTGTTACGTTCCGGTTGATCTCGATGCGGCCAGCCTTTCCGGTCTGCATAAGGCCGGTTACGCCACGGTCTCTGCTTTGTCGCACGACGAAGATGCGGCCGCTCAGGCACGGCATCTGCGCTGCACCCATGTTTGGAAGGATGGTGCGGCCCAGCCGCTCTGATCCATCGTTCCCTTTCGTTTTCCCCAGTTTCGTCAGTTCTAGGAAGTCAGCTCATGTCCAACGTCACCGTGATCGGAACCCAGTGGGGGGACGAGGGTAAAGGCAAGATCGTCGACTGGCTCGCCAGCCGCGCCGATATCGTTGTCCGCTTTCAGGGTGGTCACAACGCCGGTCACACGCTGGTCGTGGGCGATCAGGTCTACAAGCTGTCCCTGCTGCCGTCCGGTCTGGTTCGTGGCAAGATCGGCGTGATCGGTAATGGCGTTGTCGTGGACCCGAAGGCCCTGATGACCGAGATTGACCGCGTGACGGCGCAGGGTCTGGTTGTCACGCCCGAGACGCTGTGGATCGCCGAGAACGCGCCGCTGATCCTGCCGGTACATGGTGCGCTCGACCGTGCCCGTGAAGCCGCCCGTGGCGACCACAAGATCGGCACGACCGGTCGGGGCATCGGTCCGGCCTATGAAGACAAGGTGGCCCGTCGCGCCATCCGTATCTGCGATCTGGCCGAGCCCGAGACGCTGGACTGGAAGCTGGACGAACTGCTCCTGCATCACAACACGCTGCTTGCCGGTCTGGGTGCCGAGACGTTCACCAAGGAGCAGCTCAAGGACTTCCTGGCCGAGATCACCCCGCGCCTTCTGCCGTTCTGCTGCCAGGTCTGGGATCGTCTCGACGAAGCGCGTCGTGCCGGTCGCCGCATCCTGTTTGAAGGTGCGCAGGCTGTCATGCTGGATGTCGATCACGGCACCTATCCGTTCGTCACGAGCTCCAACACGGTTGCGGCCGTCGCGGCATCTGGTAGCGGTGTCAGCCCGTCTTCCGTTGGTTTCGTGCTCGGGATCGCCAAGGCCTACACCACCCGCGTGGGTGAGGGGCCGTTCCCGACCGAACTGCATGACCAGACCGGCCGCACCCTTGGCGAGCGTGGTCATGAGTTCGGCACTGTCACCGGTCGTCCGCGTCGTTGCGGCTGGTTCGATGCGGTCCTGATCCGTCGCGCCGTCCGCGTCGGTGGCGTCAGTGGCATCGCTTTGACGAAGCTCGACGTTCTGGATGGTCTGGACGAAATCTCCATCTGTGTCGGCTATGAACTGGACGGTCAGAAGATCGAGACCTTCCCGTCCGCTCCGGGTGCACAGGCCCGCGTCAAGCCGGTTTACGAGACGATGCCGGGCTGGAAAGAAACGACCGCAGGCGCCCGTTCCTGGGCCGAGCTGCCGGCACAGGCCATCAAATATGTCCGCCGCATCGAGGAACTGATCGAAGCCCCTGTGACGCTGCTCTCCACCAGCCCGGAACGCGATGATACCATCCTGATGCGTGATCCGTTCGAGGACTGAGTTCTTAACTCCGGAATCGGTCCTGCATTAACGAAGTCTCAATCCCTGTCCGGCACAAAAGACCGGATAGGGAAACAACGGGACTTCAATGGCCGACACACAGGCAGATAACAGCCAGGAACTGCTCATCGCCGAGCGGTATCTGATCAGCCTGGACCGCAAACAGCCCGATCTCGGCGGCTGTGCGACCTATAGTGCCCAGGACGTGACGGCATCCGGGGCGTCCTATCTGGCCCTGGCTCCCTTCGCGCCTTCGCCCCGGCTTACGGAAATCATGTTCTTTCGTCATGAGAGCGTGATTCCCGTCCAGACCCACGAATACTCTCAGGGCGCCTTATGGCTGCTCTGTCCCCATCCCCCCGGTCCTTCACTTGCGGAAGGGCTGGGGCTGTGGACCGAGAGCCAGCTGATCGACGGCGTCATCCGTCCGATGGCGTCGCTCCTTCAGCGGCTGGAGGCTGAAAAGCTGACATGCCGCAGCATCCGTCCCGATAACCTGTTCGTCGGGCAGGGGCTGCACAAGGTCGTGCTTGGGCCTCTGGGAGTGGCTGCACCGGGTGAAAAACAGCCCGTTCTTTTCGAACCCCTGTCTTCAGCGGTCTGTCGCCCCTCCGCGCGCGGCGAGGGGACGACGGACTGCGATGTTTTTTCGCTGGGGGTCGTCATTCTTGCGCTCGCTATCGGAAAGCTCCCTCTTGAAGGCCTCTCCGATACGGATATTCTCAAGCGGCGTTTCGAAATCGGCACACCCGCCGCCTATATGGATGGCCATAACGTGCCGGTCGGGCTCCGCTCGCTTCTGACAGCGATGCTCTCCGATGATCCCGTCAGCCGACCCTCGCCGCGCGATCTTGTGACGATCGCGCCCAGCAAGGTCTTTACGGTCCGGCCGCTTATTCCCGCACGCATCCCCCTCATGATTGGCGGAAATGCCGTCTATACACCGCAGGCCCTCGCCTGGTATGCGGGGCGGCATCCTGCGGAATTTTCCGCATTGCTGCAGAGGAAAGTCGTCAGCAACTGGCTGGGCCGCGAGCTTGAACTCTCCGTCATGGCGGGGCTGATCGAACAGGCGAGTGCCTCATTTCTTCCGGCCGGTGGCAGCAAGGCGGTTGATCCTGCCACGATGGTCATCACGCATGCGATTTCCGTCCTCGATCCTGCCGCGCCCATGTTCTGGGGTGGCACTTGGTTCTGGCCCGAGGCGCTTCCCCAGATGGTGGTTCAGGCCACGGTTCAGCCGTCCACGCCGGATGAAGAGCGGACGGTCCGGAATATCCTGAGTTTCATGGCGGCCAATCCCGATGCCTTCATGTCCGCCCATCTGCCTCAGCGGCAGAGGCAGCAGATTACCGCCCTGTCCGTAACGGCGAGACGCATCGGAACCAGAGGGGCGGAATTGGTCAGACGTTTCCCCTATGAGCTGAACAGATTCCTGCCCTGCCTTTCAAAGAGATGTCTGGAGGCCCGGATTTCCCTGCCGGAAGGGCTGTTGCACTGGCTGAACCGGCATGTGGGAGTTGAGGATCTGCCGGACGAGGCTCTGGGACGGAGCGGCTTTCTGGATGATCAGATGCGTTCCTTTCTTGAAGCGAACTGCGCGCGTCAGGGGATCATTCCGCTCTCCCAGTCGCAAAAAGCAGGATTGCCCGGCTGGCTTGCTGATCTGACCGTGCTTGCGGCCGTACAGAGGAAATTCGACAGAACACCGCTCAGTTTTCTGGCGCAGCGGGCCTTGCCGCTTCTGGAAACGGAACTGCGTCAGTGGCGGAGCAAGACTTCGCGTGCCAGACGGCGTGTGCGTCTTGGCAAGGCGGCGGAAGACGGAAATCTCGGTACGTTCCTGGCGATCGTTAATGATCCGACGGGTCTGCGGCTGGATCAGCGCCAGGCGCAGGAAGCCGAGGCGGAAATCAGCCATCTGATGCGTGTTCTCGATGAAGCGCCCGAGCGCAGAGCCGCCAATGATCGTGAAGCACGCAATTCGGGAGAATTCTTTTCACTTCTGACGGGCATCGCTGTGGCAATGGTGAGTATCTGGCTGGAGTTCTGTCAGTGAGGAAGACCCATGGCGTCCGTTAGACAGGCAGACCCGGGATCGCTCCGGGCCCCGGGATTCCGGTGGTGGCACGGGATCATCATCGGGCTGCTGCTCTCCTATGTTCCTGGAAGCCTGCTGGTTGCAGGTGTTCTGCTGCTTCCGCTGGTTGCCCTGAAGCTCGTTGATCCCAATGCTGACGGTCAGCGTATCATGATCGTGATGTTCTATGTCGGCGCTGCCATGGTGCATCCTCTGCACGAGGCCTGGGCCGCAAACGGAGACTGGGAGACGTGTATCGCGCAGATCACGCAGCCCGTGACGCTGGCGCTGGACTGGCTCGCGGCTGGGGCAGCCTGGCTCGTGGCGGAAGCATCGGCCATCAGCGGCCGGCTTTGGAACGCGGAAATCGCGCGACGCGAGCGCAAGTCCATTGAAAAACGCATCGCGTATCTTCAGGAAGAATGGATGTCTTCGGACGAGGATGCGCCTGCGACCTGATCTGCAGGCCGCAGGATTTGGCGCCTTACGCGGAAGGCGTTTCGTCGGTTGAGGTTTCCATCAGTCTGGATGCCAGATCGTTGGAGCCACCGACCAGACCCTTTGCGTATTCCTGAGCCGAGAAAGGACGCAAATCCTCGGCCTGTTCTCCGACACCGACCATGTGAACCGGCAGTTTGAACTGCTCCGCAAGTGCCACAACAATCCCGCCGCGGGCGGAACCATCCAGCTTGGTCACGATCAGTCCGGTTACATTCACCAGTTCACGGAAGACCCGCACCTGTTCGATAGCGTTCTGTCCGGTCGTTGCATCCAGAACCAGCAGGACGGAATGGGGTGCTGTTTCATCGAACTTCCGCATGACGCGGATGATCTTGGCCAGCTCCTCCATCAGAGCGCCCTTGTTGTGCAGGCGTCCGGCGGTGTCGATCAGGAGCAGGTCGGTTCCGGCTTCGGTTGCGCGCTTGAGACCGTCATAGGCCAGACCCGCAGCATCGGCGCCATGCTTGCCGGCGATGACAGGCACGTTGGCACGCTTGCCCCAGACCTCGAGCTGTTCGACGGCGGCGGCACGGAACGTGTCTCCGGCCACCAGCATCACGGACTTGCCTTCTTCCGTATAATGACGGGCCATCTTGCCGATCGTTGTGGTTTTGCCGACACCATTTACGCCAACCACGAGCACGACATGGGGTTTCTTCTTCGGGTCGGGCTCGAAGGGAATGGCAACGGGTTCAAGGACGCGGGCGATTTCGGTCGCGAGTGTCTCACGGATTTCGTCGCTGGTGACGTCCTTGCCAAAGCGTGTGCTGCGGAAGTTCTCGATGACGCGCTCGGCCACGGCCGGTCCGAGATCGGCTGCAATCAGCTCGTCCTCGAGTTCTTCAAGAGCTGTTTCATCCAGCTTGCGATGCGTGAAGACGGCGCCGAGACGCGAGCTCGACCGCGAAAGACCCTGTTTGAGTCGTGAGAAAAATCCAGCCATGCATGGGAGTTCGGACAGGTCGGGCCGAACGTCAAGGGCATAGGAAGATCTGAGCGCGTTTCAGCTGCGGATTTCGGCCAGAAGTGTGCCGTTTTCCAGTCCCGTGGCGCGAACGGGTACGAAACTGCCCCGGACTGGCGCAGGCGCGGTTCCGGTCAGGCGCACGGCGGCAAATTCCGGCGAATGGCCGCGATCCGGCGTCTCGGCCAGAATATCGAACTCGGTACCGATGAGACGCTGCAGGAAACGGTCACGGTTTGCCTCGCCGATGTCGCGCAGACAGGCCGCGCGTTTCTGGCGCTCGGCATTGGGGACAGCCGGCATGCGGGCAGCTGGCGTTCCGGGGCGTTCGCTGTAAGGAAAGACATGCAGGAAGGGGATCTGCTGCTCTTCGATAAAGGCTCGGGTTTCCTCGAACAGGGCATCCGTTTCCGTGGGAAAGCCCGCGATCAGATCGGCACCAACGCCTGTCTCCGGGCGTATAGAGCGGACGCGGCGCAGTGTTGCTGCGACCCCGGCCGTATCGTGACGACGCTTCATGCGCTTGAGAATGAGATCCGAGCCAGCCTGAAGGGACAGGTGCAGATGCGGCATCAGGCGGGGCTCGTTCTCCAGAAGCCACCATAAATCCGCGTCTCCCGTTGTTGCATCGAGAAGAACAGGATCAATGGAAGACAGGCGCAGTCGCCGCACGCCTTCCACGCGGCGCAGCAGTTCGCGACATAACGCGCCCAGTCCCTTGCCCTCGCCCTCCTGCCATGAAGCGATGTCCACGCCGGTCAGAACGATTTCCTGATGCCCGGCTTCGACAAGCGCTTCGGCGCGCGCGATGGCGTCTTCAACGGGGGTAGAACGGGAATCTCCGCGGCCATAAGGAATGATGCAGAAAGTGCAGCGGTGATCGCAGCCCTGCTGGACCTGAAGGAGGGCGCGCGCGTGACGGGATGGCGGCAGACCCGCGCTGGCGTCACCCCAAATGGCTGGCTTGAGCTTGTCTTCGTTGGGCACAACGCGAACAACGCCGGGCAGCTCGGCCCAGCGGTCAGGGGCGATATCGGAGGCGCAGCCTGTCACGACGATCTTTGCGTCCGGATTCTCACGATGCGCGCGGCGGATAGCCTGCCGGGCCTGTCGTTCGGCTGTGGTCGTCACGGCGCAGGTATTGACGATGATCGTGTCGTCCTGACCACGCGCGTGATGGGCCATGCCGTCACTCTCATGGGCGTTGAGCCGGCAGCCGAATGTCAGAACAGAGGCGCTCACGAGGTTGTCCCGTGGAAGACCGTGACGGCTGGGCCCGTCATGAGAACATGCCCGTCCTCACGCCATGTGATGCGCAGGTCTCCGCCATCCATCGTGACCGTGCAGGTCCGTTCTATCAGGCCGCGGCGGACGGCATTTACGACGGCGGCACAGGCTCCCGATCCACAGGCGAGCGTCAGGCCAGCGCCACGCTCCCAGACGCGCAGGCGCATGTGTGTCGGGGAGAGGATCTGCGCGAAACCGATATTGGCGCGTTCCGGGAAGAGGGGATCTCGTTCGAGGTCTGGCCCCAGTTCTTCCGCGCGGGCGGCGTCACCGAACAGCGTGGCGTGTGGATTTCCCATCGAGCAGGCTGCCGCATCATGCAGTGGCAGATGCAGGGAGTCACAGGCCCGGGACATCGGCACGTCCTGCCAGTCCAGCCGGGGCATGCCCATATCGACTGTGAAGAGATCGCCATCCTGTGCCGTGGGAAGAAGGCCGGCGGCCGTCTGGAGCGTCGGAGCGCCACCGACGAACTTCGCCACGCAGCGCGATGCATTGCCGCAGGCCCCGGCTTCCGAACCGTCCGGGTTGAAGAAACGGACATGCACGTCTGCCCCTGCCAGCGTCGGCGGCGTCAACAGGACAAGCTGGTCGCAGCCGATTCCGAAGCGCCGGTCGCACAGATGGCGGATCGTCGCGGTATCAAGGGTGGGATCGTTCTGGCGGCCGTCGATCACGACGAAATCGTTGCCCAGACCGTGCATTTTCGTGAAGGAGAGGGTCATGATGGTGCTTCTCATAAAGCATCCTGCGGGTTGACGCACGGGGAACATGCCCTCATTTCGGCTGCTGGATCAGAAGGAGTGGACATGAGCGGCCCGGAACAGCTTGAAGGAATGCACGCAGCGGCGTTCACGCGCGCCAACAGCGAGCCCGACACGATTTTCTATGCCCAGCGCGTGCCGGATTCGCTGATGGATATGGGCGCGCGGACGGCCGTGACGGCGCTGTATCAGACGGCCCTGCCGGTTGGTGGTGCGGTGCTGGATCTGATGGCGGGCGCGCTCAGCCATTATCCCGAGGAAGCGACATTCCAGCGCGTGGTCGGGCTCGGGATCTCCAAGGGCGCTCTGGATTCCAATCCGGTTCTGGGCGAGCGTGTGGTGCAGGATCTCAACGAGGTCACGACGCTGCCTTTCGAGGATGACAGCTTCGATGCCGTGACGCTGTGTGACGGGCTGGCCTATCTGACGCAGCCGCTGGCCGTGCTGACAGAAGTCGTACGTGTCCTCAAGCCCGGCGCACCGCTGATCCTGACGTTTTCCGACCAGTTCCATGCAGTGAAGGCTGTGGCGATCTGGCAGGCGCTTGAGCCAGCGGATCGGGTGCGTCTGGCCAGCGTGCTGATGTCCCGCGCCGGGCTGGCGGAGCTGGATACGGGGGAGGTCGTGCCGCCTGAGGACCTCACGGCATGGCGCGATACGGTGCATGCGGTGATCGGGCGCAAGCCGAGGAATTGAACAGGGCAGGGACTGCGTTGCGGGTGCCGGACGGAGCGGGAAGAACAAGAAAAAGCCTTCCATACGTTCTTTCTGGCATTTTCGGCTGGAAGTCTTTATGCAGCGGCATTCCAGCCGCCGCATCCTGTCGTCGGCGTGACGTTTGCCGAGTGTTCATAAAATATGCCTTTTCCCGATACCCATCCTGCCCTTAAGCGCGCCCTTGAGGCACGTGGCTACGAACAGCTGACTCCTGTTCAGGAAGCAGTTCTGCAGCCGGGGCTGGACGAGCGCGACCTGCTGGTTTCCGCGCAGACGGGGTCGGGCAAGACCGTCGCCTTCGGCCTGGCCATCGCTCCGACCCTGCTCGGAGATGCCGATCGCCTTCCGCCGTCCCCTCAGCCTATGGCGCTTGTGATTGCGCCGACGCGTGAGCTGGCGCTTCAGGTCCAGTCCGAACTCAAATGGCTCTATGCCGAAACCGGCGCCCGCATCGCGAGCTGCATTGGCGGCACCGATGCCCGCAGTGAAGCCCGAGAACTCAATCGTGGCGTTCATATCGTTGTCGGCACGCCGGGCCGTCTGTGCGACCATCTGTCACGCGGCTCCCTCGACCTGTCTGCCCTGCGTTGCGTCATTCTTGATGAAGCCGACGAAATGCTGGACATGGGCTTCCGCGACGAGCTCGAAAAGCTGCTCGATGCCGCCCCGACCGAGCGTCGCACGCTGCTGTTCTCCGCCACGATCGCCCGCGAGATCGCATCCCTTGCGCGCCGTTACCAGAAGAATGCCGAGCGCATCGACACGGTGTCGGGTGCCAAGCAGCATTCCGACATCACCTATCGCTGCGTCATCACGCAGCCGCAGGAAATCGAGCGTTCGCTCGTCAATGTGCTTCGTTTCTACGAGAGCCCGACGGCGATGGTGTTCTGCAACACCCGCATGATGGTCAATCAGGTTCAGGCGACGCTGCTTGAGCGTGGTTTTGCGTCTGTCGCTATCTCCGGCGAGATGGGCCAGAACGAGCGTAGTCGTGCGATCGAGAGCCTGCGCTCCGGTCAGGCCCGCGTCTGCGTTGCAACGGACGTTGCGGCCCGCGGCATTGACGTGCCGGCCCTGAACCTCGTGATTCATGCCAGCATTCCGACGGCTGCCGAGACCCTGCTGCACCGTTCGGGCCGTACGGGCCGTGCGGGCCGCAAGGGTACCAGCGTTCTGATGGTTCCGCTGAACCAGCGTCGCCGGGCCGAGCGTCTGCTTCAGATGGCGAAGATCCAGGCTGAATGGGAAGCCGTTCCCACGGCCGACGCCATTGCCGAGCAGGACAAGACGCGCCTGATGCACGATCCGATCCTGACGAACGCTGTGGACGACATGTCCGACGAGCTGGTCAACCAGCTGGTCGAAACGTATGACGCCACGAAGCTTGCCGCTGCGCTGGTGGGTCTGTACCGCGCGCGCCTGCCGAAGGTCGAGCAGATCCGTCCAATGTCCGTCGAGGCTCCGCGCCGCACGGAGCGTGGTGAGCGCCCCGAACGTGCGCCGCGTGAAGAGCATGTCATGGCGGGCGAGTGGTTCAAGATGAGCGTCGGTCGCACCGAACGCGCCGATCCGAAATGGCTGATCCCGCTGATCTGCCGTCTGGGTGGCGTGCAGAAGCGCGAGATCGGCAGCATCCGCATCGATCAGGAGCAGACCTATTTCCAGATCGCGGATGAGAGCGTGGCCCGCTTCAAGTCCTGCCTCGCTGGCGCTGAAGCCGACGAAGTGACGATCGAGCCGTCCGAAGCCCCTGCCGGTGGCATGGGCCCCCGTGGTCGCAACCCGGGTGAAGGCAAGCGCTTTGGTGGCGGTGGCCGTCCGGGCGGCGGCGGCTTCAAGGGTGGTCCGCGCGGTGGTGCCGGCGGCGGTTACAAGGGCCGCGGCGGTTCGGGTTATGGTCGTCCGAAGCCCGCAGCCGGTGATGGTCCGCGCGGTGACGGTTCGAGCCGCAAGCGCCGTTCCTGATCCGTCTTTCAGGATCTGAAACGCAGAACCCCGCCGGAGCAGGTCTCCGGCGGGGTTTGTTGTTTCAGACGTCGGGCAGGAGAGCTACCAACTCCCGGACGCGGTCGAGGATATCTTTGACCGGGAGCGGGATGGCGGCATTGTCAGTATGATTTTCCTGTGCCGCTCCTGTTTCGAAAACATCTGCCCAGTATGTCAGGCCGCCCTGAGTCGCCATGGCGGCGAAGCAGGGGTTGATATGATGGGACGGGACGAGTTCGTAAACGAATGTTCCCGGCTGGCACCAGGCGATATTGGCCATCCCGGCGCCCAGCATCCCCATGACCGTCCCGGCGTCGCTGAACAGGCGGATCTGTTCGGTCAGGGACAGGGTTTCAGGATGCACGCGCTCGAAGCCGAGTTTTTCCAGCCCTTCCGCAAGTTCGGCTTCGTTGGGAACGTGCCGGTTGGCCGAACTGCCACGCTCGATATAGAGCCGCCGTCTGGCAGGCTTCGTTGTGGCATCTGCGGTCTGACGCAGCCGTGCATAGGCGTCGCGAGACACGTCCGAGACGGCGAAATCGGTGCTGCCATTGACGAAGGTGATGTAGTCTAGGGTTTTGAAGGCGTACTGTCGCCCTTGCTGTAGACGGATATGAGCGGCGGAGGTCAGACCAAAAAGCTCCAGCGTCTCGAACTGCCACGGATGCATATGCTCGGGCAGGACAAGACGGACCGGTGTGCCCGTTTGGGACAGGACGTGTAGGATCGGGATCGTATGGGCCACCCAATGATAATAGTTTGAGGCCCAGTGGTCGACACAACTCGCCGTAATGCCTTTGAAGGGTGCACAGCGGATGACATCCGCAGGACGCAGCCGCAGGTGACGCACGGCTTCCGGATCCTGGACATAGGCGGTCTCAGCGATTGGATGGCCTGCATGCAGCAGTGTCATCAGGGGCTGGTCCAGCACGACGTCGCGCAGAGTGAACTGGCTGACCGTGACCGGCATGCTCTTCCAGTCCCGGAACGGATTACGTTCCGGATGGCTCAGGTCCGGGTTGCAGGGCGCGGAAACCGCTCGGACGGGACAGGTTTCGAGAGCAGTCGTGCTGCGTGCGATCCCCGCCAGACCGGAAGCTCCGGCCGGTGGGGAGAACAGACGCCTGAGACGGGAGAGAAGCGGCATGGTCAGGATCAGACGGTCTTGGCCGCCCCTTTAAGCAGGATCTGCTGGGCCTCCTTGAGCGCATCGGACATTTTCTGTTCCGGCTCCTTGAGGTGCAGGCTTTCAAGTGTGTCCAGCAGGGCTTCCGCTACAAGCACACGGGCGAGCCATTTATGGTCCGCCGGAATCACGATCCAGGGGGCGTCGGGTGTTGCCGTCGCGCGGATCGCCTCTTCGTATGCTGCGGTATAATGCGGCCAGAATTCGCGTTCCTTCAGATCCGACGGGCTGAATTTCCAGCGTTTTTCCGGGTGGTCCAGCCGTTTGAGCAACCGCAGGCGCTGTTCTTCCGGCGAGATATGCAGGAACAGCTTGAGGACGATGATGTTCTGTCGCCGCAGATAGCTCTCGAAATTGCGCAGATCGCCGAGACGGTGATCCCAGAAATCCGGAAGATCGGGATCGAGTCCGCGCGCCCGCACCATGTCCGGATGAACGCGCTCCACCAGGACATCTTCATAATGGCTGCGGTTGAAAATGCCGATCTCCCCGCGCGACGGCACGGCAAGATGGATGCGCCATAGATCGTCATGGCGCGTGGCAATGCCGACGGGAGTCTTGAAGGACGTGACATGCACACCCTGCGGATTTAGACCGGAAAAAGCATGGCGGATCGCGCCATCCTTGCCGGCGGTATCCATACCCTGAAGCACGACCAGAATGCCGTGGGTGGCGTAAGCCGCCAGTCGCTGCTGCAGGATGGACATCCGGTCCACGCAGTCGCGGATGCGGGTGCGGGACGAGTTTTTCTGACGGCCGAGCTTGTCGTTCGTCGCGATGGAGGACAGACGGAATTTCTTTCCGTCCGTGATGCGAAGTTGGGAAGGAAGTCCGGTTTCAGCCGACATGACGGTTCACCGCAAGCCCCCCCGATGCCTGACAGACCGGCATCATCTCCAGATAATTGACGTTCACATGCCACGGCAGCCCGATGAGCCAGGAGACGGTCCCAGCGATGTCCTCGGGCGTCAATGGCGTCGTGTCCTTGTAGACGGCGGCCGCCTTTGCATCGTCACCCAGACGCACATTGCTGAACTCGCTGCCACCACACAGGCCGGGCTCGATATTCGTCACGCGGATGCGGGTGCCGAGCAGATCCGTACGCAGGTTCTGGGTGAACTGGTGCACGAAGGCCTTGGTCGCGCCATAGACGTTCCCGCCCGTATAGGGATAGGTCCCGGCCGTGCTGCCCAGTGCGATGATGTAGCCCGTATTGCGCTGGACCATGCCCGGCAGAAGTGCGCGGGTCAGTTCCACGACGCCCGAGACGTTTGTTGCGATCATCGATTCCCAGTTATCGGGCTCGGCATCCTGCGCCGGCTCCATGCCGAGTGCGAGACCGGCGTTGTTCACGAGGACATCAATGTCCTGCCACTCCTCGGGCAGGGAAGCGGGCAAAGCGCGCAGCGCCTCACGGTCCGTCATGTCGAGCGTGTAGGGCAGGACGCTCTCGCCCAGTTCGTCCTTGAGGGCTTCCAGACGTTCCTTGCGGCGTCCGGTCGCGATGACGCGGTGACCTTCGCGGACGAGGCGCGTTGCTATGGCGTGACCGAAGCCTGCGGTGGCGCCGGTGACGAGGACGGTGAGAGGCATGGCAATCTCCAGACGGACAGTCCGCACCCGGCAGGGGCGGCACGGGGTACCCAGGTCAGTGACATTGGATGTCATTAACACTCCTGAAGGCAAACGCTTGCAATACAGGAAGGGATGCACCCATGTTGGCAGGCATGAAGAAAACACTCGACGGACGGAATGACAACCTGACAGACGCCGCTCTCATGGAACTCGGTCTTACGGGAAAACTGCTCGTGGCCGCGCCTGCGCTGGCAGAGACGTTTTTTGAACGGACGGTGATCTATCTCTGTGCCCATTCCGAGCAGGACGGTGCGATGGGGCTGATCGTCAACAAGCGCCTGTCCCAGCCGGGACTGGATGATCTGTTTGCCCAGTTGGGAATCGAGCCCAGCCCCCCCGAACGCCGGATCGGTGTGTGCATGGGCGGTCCGGTCGAGCATTCCCGTGGGTTTGTCCTGCACTCGGCGGACTGGGCGGGAGAGGGCAGTCTGGATGTGGACGGTCATACGACCCTGACCGCCAGTCTGGACATCCTGCGCGAGATCGCCGCGGGACATGGTCCCAGACAGGCCGTGATGGCGCTCGGACATGCTGCCTGGGCGCCGGGGCAGCTCGAAGAGGAAATCCTGCGCGACAGTTCCTGGTTCATCGCGCCTGCGACCGACGAGATCGTGTTCGGAACCGATCATGCGAAAAAATGGCGACAGGCCCTCGTGGCCATAGATTTCGACCCGCTTCTTCTTTCTTCATCGATCGGGGAAGCCTGAACAAGGCGTCCTGTTCCGCAGAAATGATCCACCAGACACAGGAGGGCAGCATGAGCGCACCCCATATCCTTTACATCTATGAACACTGCCCGTTCTGCACCAAAGCGCGGATGATCTTCGGGCTGAAGAACATCCCGTATGAGCAGCGCATCCTGCTCAATGATGATATCGACGGTCCGGTTCGCATGGTGGGTCGCAAGGTTGTGCCCATCCTGGAGGAAAACGGGACCTTCATGCCCGAGAGCATGGATATCGTCGCCCATATCGATGCGATCGGAACTCCTGTCCTGACGGGTGAGACGCGCCCCGAGATCGCGGCTTGGCTGAAGAAGGCGGGAACGCCGCTCTATCGCCTGTTCCTGCCCCGCGCTGCGGCGGCACCTCTGCCGGAGTTCGCGACGACATCCGCGCGTGCTGGCTTCATCCGGCGCAAGGAACCGTCTGTGGGTTCTTTCAGTGCCCTTCTGGAAGAAAAGACCGACGAACTCACGCAGCTGAATGCGATGCTGAAGGATCTGGCGCCGCTCATCGGTTCGCCAGAGGCCGTGAATGGCGAACTCTCCACGGATGACATCCATCTTTATGCGCATCTGCACAGCATGTCGCTGATCCGGGGCGTCGTATATCCGGCCGAAGTCGAAGCCTACCGGCAGGCCATGGCCGTACGGTCCGGCGTGGGTCTGTTCGACGATATCGCCGTCTGATTTCAGGCAAGCTTTACAAAAACAAGGGAGGCCGGATCGTGTGATCCGGCCCCCTTTTTCATGTTTGCATGACAGAACGTTATTTTCCGGGCTGGAGAACTGCGCTCAGGAACTGCGCGCGCCGTTCGGCCACCCGGGCGCGGATAACCGGATCAGGCAGCATGTGCGTGCCCGGCAGCAGCAGCAGGTCATAGGGCTTGCCGGCATGAAGCAGGGCCTGCGTCAGCTTCATGGTGTTCTCGAAATAGACATTGTCATCCGTGATGCCGTGCATGAGCAGCAGAGGCTGTTTCAGCGTGTCGGCATAGGTCAAGACGTTGCTCTTGCGATAACCTTCCGGATCATCCTGCGGCGTGCCGAGATAACGCTCGGTGTAGGCCGTGTCGTAATCCGCGAAATCGACGGGAGGCGCACCCGCGACACCGACCTTGAACACGTCCGGGCGGCGGATGGTCGCCATTGCGGTGAAATAGCCGCCGAAGGACCAGCCATGCACGCCGACGCGGGAAAGGTCCATTTCATGATGGCGCTTGCCGAGCGCCTGAAGTCCGTCGATCTGGTCCTGAAGCGGCAGGTCGATCAGGTTGCCCTTGATGGCGCGCTCAAAATCATGATCGCGTCCTGGCGTTCCGCGCCCATCGAGCGTGACGACGATATAGCCCTGATTGGCCAGGCACTGGTCATCGAGATAGGAGGTCGGCGTGTCATGGACCATCTTGGAGCCCGGACCGGCATAGACTGACAGCACAACCGGATAGCGTTTGGAGGCGCTGAAGTTTTCCGGGCGGATGATGGCCGCATCAAATTCACGCGGACCGGCCGTCGTGAACTCGACATGGACTGGCAGCTTCGGCGGCTGCGCTACGCTGGGCAGGGTCGCGATGACATGGCCGTTCGCATCCCGCACCAGCGTCTGGCGCGTGCCCGCCGCACTGGCAAACGTGTCTACCATGGCCGTGTGCGTGCCATTCGTGACATGGACATTATGAAGGCCGCGCTCCGTCACAAACGGCGTTACGGCACCGGTTGCAAGGTCGATATGCACGACCTCATTGTCCAGCCGGTTGGTCCGGACCGTCACGGTGATCGTGTTGTGTTCGGAGTCGTAATCGTCGAAGGCGACATAGGACAGTCCGGGGGGTGTTAGGACGCGCTGGAGTTTTCCATCAGGTGTATGGAGTTCAAGCTGCCAGTCTTTGCCTCGGTCCGCGGCCCAGAGGAAACCAGCATTATTGGCGAGGAAGACGGGGAGGCTGTGGCCGCCGGAGGCTGCGCGCGGGTCCAGTTCGATCCAGGCGGGGTCGGACTGGGCGAGCAGGAGATGGGTGGCGCCGGTTGCGGGGTCGATCGTGAGAAGCTGTTCCTGCGTCTGGGCACGGTTGAGCAGCACGACGGCGAGGGGGCCATTCTTTCGCCAGACTACGCGACCAAGATACGGCCATGCCTCGTGATCCCAGGAAATCCAGCGGACCGGGCCGCCTTTCGTATCCACGAGACCAAAACGCGTTTTCGCGTTGTTCGTCCCGGCGCGGGGATAGCGGAATGAGATTGGCTCGGCCTGCGGGGTTTCGGGATTGGTGATGTAATGCTTTTCGACGTCGCTGTTATCGGCTTCCTCGAACAGGATGGTTTTGCTGTCAGGAGACCACCAGGCGCCATCAGCACGCTCCAGTTCCTCGGCTGCGGCAAATTCGGCCAGACCATGCGTCAGGGTGTCGCGGCCGCCGGTCGTCAGACGTGTTTCGTGCCCGCTGACGAGATCGACGCTGTACAGGTCATTGTCCCGAACCGCGGCGAGGGTCAGTCCGTCCGGGGAAAGGCGGGGGGCAATCCACTGACCTTCAATCGGCGTGACCCGGCCGTCATCGGTGGCGATGCGTTCAAGCTGCCCGCCCTGAGACGCCAGAACCGTGCCGCCGTCCTCGCTCATTTGATAGTCGGTGATGCCCGACATGATCTGGCGGGCCCGTTCACGCCGGGCCTTTTCCTCGACCGACAGATGCTCCGGGCCCGAGGCGGGGGCAGCCAGTTCATGCAGCGAATGGTCGGGCAGGTCGTAGCGGTAAAGATGCAGATGCGTGTCGAACGGCCCCGAGCGCAGGAACAGGACGGAATGACCATCCGGCGTGACTTCGGCGTGATTGGGCAGACCAAGCGCGCCATTCCGGGTCTTTGCGAGATCGACCATGCAGGCGGGGGGCTCTGCGGCCTGAAGGGTGCCGGCTGACAGTAGCGGCGACAGGATGGCACAGGCCAGAAGAGTTCGGCGCAAAGGAAGGCGCAGGGAAAGTGACAGCATTGCATCTCCGTAAGCATGACGACGGACAGGATTTTGACGTCGATCATGGACCGGGCCGTCGTTTGTGAACAGGGTTTCCAAAAGAGAGGAACGCTCCCTTCTCACGTTTATGGGAGCGGGGGCGATTTTACCGGGACCGATCCCGGGTTCGTGTGTTGTGTATCGTGGTATGTCTCAGCAAGAAGGAGCCTGATGGATATGCAGTATCGTCAGCTTGGTCGCTCGGGCCTCAAGATTTCAGCACTCAATTTCGGATCGGTGACGTTCGGCGGACAGGGCAATTTTGCCGCTACTGGCAAGGTGGATATCGCCGAAGCGACCCGCATGGTGGACATCTGCGTCGAGCATGGCGTGAACATGTTCGATACGGCCGATGCCTATTCCGGCGGTGAAGCCGAGGAAATTCTCGGCCGCGTCCTTCAGGGGCGCAGCCGCGAACTGCTCGTGACCAGCAAGGTGCGTTTTCCAACGGGAAAAGGGCCGAACGAACAGGGTCTGTCGCGTCACCATATCCTCAATGCCTGCGACGACAGTCTGCGTCGGCTGGGGCGCGATCACATCGATCTCTATTATCTGCATGAATGGGATGGTCTGACGCCGGTCGAGGAGACGCTTGAGGCGCTCCAGACCCTGCGCGATCAGGGCAAGATCCGTTATGCCGGGATTTCCAATTTTGCGGGCTGGCAGGCCATGAAGCTTCTGGGCGCCGCCGAGCGGGACCGTCTGATCGCGCCGGTCAGCCAGCAGCTCTATTACTCGCTGGAAGCCCGGGATGCCGAATACGAGCTTCTGCCACTCGCCGTCGATCAGGGGCTGGGGGTGCAGGTCTGGAGTCCGCTCGCCTGTGGTCTGCTGACGGGCAAATACCGGCGCGGCAAGACGGCGCCGGAAGATTCCCGCCGCATTTCCGGCTGGCCGGAGCCGGAAGTCCGGGATTTGAAGAAGCTCTATGATACGATCGAGGTTCTGGTGCAGATCGCCGAGGAGCACAGCGTCTCTGCTGCCCGGGTAGCGCTGGCCTGGACGCTGCACAAGCCGGCGATCACCTCGCTGGTTCTGGGTGCCCGTAAAGAGAGCCAGCTTCTGGACAATCTGGCAGCCGCGTCGCTCCGTCTGACGCAGGAACAGGTCCGCCGGCTTGACGATGTGAGTGCGCCTGACCTGATCTATCCGTACTGGCATCAGAACCGGAATGCCTTTGACCGTCTCTCCAAGGCGGATCTTGTTTTGCAGGGACCGGCAAAACGTCATCGGGAGGCCCTTGAAACGAAAAAATGACTGCCTAAATATTAATCATAGGCCGCTGCCTCCGGGGGCGGCCAAGCACATCAATGCCGCCGTAACGGGGCATGAGAGGAATTTAAGAGAATGGACATTCAGAATTTCACCGAACGCAGCCAGGGCTTTCTTCAGGCCGCACAGACCATTGCGCTTCGGGACTACAACCAGCAGCTGACGCCGGAGCATCTGCTCAAGGCCCTGCTGGATGATGAACAGGGCGCGGCATCCGGCCTGATCCGTGCCGCAGGCGGTGATCCGAAGGTCGTTCAGACCGCCAATGACGCAGCCCTTGCAAAACTGCCAAAAGTTCAGGGGGCCGGTGCCGGTCAGCCCCAGATGACGCCGGATCTGGCGCGTCTGCTTGATGCGGCCGAATCTGCTGCAAAGGTCGCTGGTGACAGCCATGTCGCACAGGATCGTCTGCTCGTGGCGATTGCTGCCAGCCATACCCCTGCAGGCAAGGCGCTCGTTGACGGTAAGGCCGGGGCTCCGGCTCTGGAACGCGCTGTTGCGGAAATCCGTAAAGGCCGCACCGTGACGAGTGCTTCGGCGGAAAACACCTTTGACGCCCTGAAGAAATATGCCCGGGACGTGACCGCTGTCGCGCAGGCAGGCAAGCTCGATCCGGTTATCGGCCGTGATGAGGAAATCCGCCGGACCATTCAGGTTCTGGCCCGTCGCAGCAAGAACAATCCGGTCCTGATCGGTGAGCCGGGCGTCGGTAAGACGGCCATTGTCGAAGGGCTTGCACAGCGGATCGTCAATGGTGACGTGCCCGAGGCCCTGCGCAACAAGAAGCTGCTGTCGCTCGACATGGGCGCGCTGATCGCCGGTGCGAAATATCGTGGTGAGTTCGAGGAGCGCCTGAAGGCTGTTCTCAAGGAAATCGAGACGGCTGAAGGCGAGATCATCCTCTTCATCGACGAAATGCACACGCTGGTCGGTGCCGGCCGGTCCGATGGTGCGATGGATGCGTCCAACCTCATCAAGCCGGAACTGGCCCGTGGCACGCTGCACTGCGTGGGCGCGACGACGCTCGACGAATACCGCAAGTATATCGAGAAGGACGCGGCTCTGGCCCGTCGTTTCCAGCCGGTCTTCGTAGGTGAACCGTCCGTTGCCGATACGATCTCGATCCTGCGTGGTATCAAGGAGAAGTACGAGCTGCATCATGGTGTCCGCATCACGGACAACGCCATCGTTGCGGCCGCGACGCTTTCCAACCGCTACATCACGGACCGCTTCCTGCCGGACAAGGCGATCGATCTGATCGACGAGGCTGCCAGCCGTCTGCGGATGCAGATCGACAGCAAGCCGGAAGCGCTGGACGAACTCGACCGCCGCATCATCCAGCTCAAGATCGAGCGTGAAGCCATCCGCAAGGAGGACGACACAGCCTCGAAGGACCGTCTGGTCGCGCTTGAGGCGGAACTGGCCGATCTTGAAGAGCAATCCGATGCGATGGGTGCCGAATGGCATGCCGAAAAGGATCGGGTGAACGCGATCCAGAAGCTGAAGGAACAGCTCGACACGGCACGTTCCGATGTGGAAGTCGCGCAGCGTCAGGGTAATCTCGGCAAGGCGTCTGAGCTGATGTACGGCCTGATCCCGAACCTTGAGGCCCAGATCGCCAAGGCTCAGGAGGAAGAGGACGCCTCATCCAAGAGCGGCCTGTTCGCCGATACCGTGACGGATCAGGGCGTGGCTTCGGTCGTCTCCCGCTGGACCGGTGTTCCGGTGGACCGGATGCTCGAAGGCGAGCGCGCCAAGCTGATCCGGATGGAAGACACGCTGCGTGAGCGTGTGGTCGGGCAGGAGCAGGCGCTGGTTGCCGTGTCGAATGCTGTTCGCCGGGCACGGGCCGGTCTTCAGGATCCCAACCGTCCGATCGGCTCGTTCCTGTTCCTCGGCCCGACGGGCGTTGGCAAGACCGAGCTGACCAAGGCTCTGGCGCAGTTCCTGTTCGATGACGAGAAGGCCCTGCTGCGGATCGACATGAGTGAATTCATGGAGAAGCACGCGGTCTCCCGTCTGATCGGCGCGCCTCCGGGCTATGTCGGTTACGATGAAGGTGGCGTGCTGACCGAGGCCGTTCGTCGTCGTCCCTATCAGGTGATCCTGTTCGATGAGGTGGAGAAGGCCCATGAGGACATCTTCAACATCCTGCTTCAGGTTCTCGATGATGGACGTCTGACGGACGGGCAGGGACGTGTGGTGGACTTCCGCAACACGATCATCGTCCTGACCAGCAACCTTGGTTCCGAGGTTCTGGCCAATCTGCCGGATGGCGAATCCGTGGATGAGGTCCGTCCGCAGGTTATGCAGGTGGTGCGCAATCACTTCCGGCCGGAGTTCCTGAACCGTCTGGACGAGATCATCCTGTTCTCCCGCCTGCAGCGCAAAGACATGGACCGGATCGTCAAGATCCAGATCAGCCGTCTGCAGAAGCTGCTGGAAGATCGCAAGATCGACCTGGAACTGGATGAGAAGGGAACCGAGTGGCTGGCCGCGGCAGGGTACGATCCTGTCTATGGTGCGCGTCCGCTCAAGAGGGTCATCCAGCGCAGCCTGCAGAACCCGCTTGCCAGTCTGCTGCTGGAAGGCAGCATCCATGATGGGGAAACGGTCAAGGTTTCGGCCGATGACAAGGACCTCACGATTGACGGAAAAGCTGTCTCGGCAGACTGACCCCCGTCAGAACCGGCTTTGGCCAGAAAAAAGCGCCCAAAAGGCGCTTTTTTTGTCTTTTTATTATTTCTAAATCGGAATGGGTAATGGGGATAAGTGGATTTTGTGTGGGAAATGAGGGGGTTGGGAATGTG